>CAYRMP010000035.1:0-12467 GCA_964425545.1 uncultured Methanosarcinales archaeon
CGCAATTCATCCCCAACGCTAAAGCGTGGGGATTTCTTGCTCAAAAGTTATTTAATTTACCAGGATTAGATATAATTATACCACTTAATCCAAACCAATACTTTAGGAATGATGGCCTCGTTAGCGATATAGAAGCTCATACAGAAAAAGTATTACAGCAATTTGGAATGTCTTATAATCGCAATAATAGCCCAAAACAAGCTTATGGGAGACAGGTGGGTATTGGAAACCAGTCGGTAAAGTCTTCCACTATTTTTTTAAGAGATACGGATGATGTTACGAATTTGTTTATCTTTGGTCATGAAGCAACCCATGCCTTAATACACTTAAGATTGGAGCAATATCTTCTCCACGCTTTACGTGCAGAGAGATTTTTACTTAATCCTTTTGAGAAATATGATAATGAGGAACAAATTGCTCATATTGGTGGTTTATTGGGATTATATAAAGCAAAGAAACTTGATTTTGTAAATAAGTGTAAACTTAGTTCTTTAGTCGATGATTTACGTAATTCTTATCAATAACTTTTCCCAAAATAAAACCAAGAAACAGATTTTTCTTTACAGGCAAAACATAGCGGGTCCTTTTTCAGTTTAGGCTGTTCTAAAGGAGAATTGAGAGACTTAGCATTAGTACGCTCTTTCCATTTTTCTTCGCATTTCTCAGAACCGCACCAGGGAGCAAAAGCAATTTTTCCAGAATTCACTGCATTTTCAGCATCTTTCAAATTCTCTGTTTTGACAATACTTTGCTGAAGGAATTTTTCTGCTTTAGTGTACATATCCTGTTGCATTTGGCCCAGCAGTAACTTTACTTTTTTATCTAATGCTGATAACGGAAGAGCTTGTTTTTCTCCAAGATCACGGCGCATGACCATAGCTTGTTTTTTTTCTAGATCTTTTGGACCTAATTCAATTCGTAGGGGAATGCCTTTCATTTCCCATTCATTAAATTTCCAGCCGGGAGAGTATCCGTCACGATCATCAAGATGAACAGTTATCCCTTTATTTTCCAATGACAACTTTATTTTCTGCGCTTCTTTCAATACTTTTGCTCGAGTATCATCAAACAAGATAGGGACTATAACTGCTTGCGTTAATGCTAATCGCGGAGGGAGCACCAATCCCTTATCATCAGAATGCATCATGACCATAATACCTATAGAACGAGTAGTAATTCCCCAAGAATTCTGCCAGACATATTGCGATTGTTGTTTTTCGTCTTGAAAGGTAATGTTGAAAGCTTTGGAAAAATTCTGTCCAAGATGATGTGAAGTGCATCCTTGCACGGCCTTGCCGTTAGGTAAAAATGCTTCCAAGGATAAGGAATATTCTGCACCGGCAAAAGTTTCTGTTTTAGATTTCATCCCTTTCAAGACAGGAACTGCATATAATTCAGTAAATACTCTTTCATAAAAATCTAGAATTCTATGAGTTTCTTTCACTGCTTCCTCTTTTGTAGCATACGCAGTATGCCCTTCCTGCCAAAGAAATTCTCTGCTTCTGAGGAAAGGTACAGGATGCTTGAATTCCCATCTCACGACGTTACACCATTGATTTAATCGTAATGGCAGGTCTTGATACGAACGGATCCATTTGGCATAAGTATCATTAATTATGGTTTCTGAAGTTGGCCGGATAGCAAGACGTTCCTGCAGCTTAGAATTTCCTCCTGATTCAACCCAGGCAACTTCGGCAGCAAATCCTTGGATATGTTTTTCTTCTTTGACCAGCAAACTTTCAGGTATTAAAAGGGGGAAGTAAGCATTCTTTACGCCGTCTGCTTTGATCAGTTGGTCAAAAAATTCCTGCACTTTTTCCCAGACATGATAAGCGTTAGGCCGTAGAATATAGCAGCCGGAAACCGCAGAATATTCGATCAATTCCGCTTTCTGCAGCAACTGAGTATACCATTCAGAGAAATCCCGATCTTTTTTGACGGTTATCCCTAAAGTATTTTTCTTGGAAGACATACGCTTCAGAAGAAGGTTTGGTTATTTAAACGTTTTTGTTGTTGGTTCAGGCTCTATTGGAATAACCAGTATCACTAGACTGATGAAGATTTAAAGTTTAAATATAAGTGATGTTTTTAACTATTTACTTGGCAGAAAAACCAAGAAGGAGGCAGGAAATGAGCATCCACATCTTAGCAACGGAACATATGACCGGTTTGGCAAGCAAAGTATATGGAAGATTGAAAGAGAAAGGTTTCTTGTATACTGAAGCGGAGTATGTTCTTTTTCCCAGCCAAGAGGTCAAACCGCGGATTCTTGCCACAGTCCGATGCGAGCACACTTATCTATTTCATTCTCTGTATCATCCTACTCCTAATGATGCCATGATTAAATTGCTGCTAACCAACGATGCTTTATCTCGTGCGTCAGCAGAAAGCATCACCCTGGTGCTTCCTTATATGTCTTATTTGCGACAAGACAGAAAAGATGAATCAAGAGTACCAATCTCTGCCCGGGTAATGGCAAATTTAATTGAGACCAATCCTAAAGTAAAGAAAATCATCACTGTAGATATGCACTGCGATCAAGCACAGGGATTTTACAACATCTCCGTTGACAATCTGCCTGGATCTATCGCGCTGGCTTCTTATTTTCAAAAGAAATATGATCAAGAGTTAAGTGATCTAGTAGTGGTGAGTCCAGATTATGGTGGAACTAAACGAGCTCGGGAATTTGCAGGATATTTAGATGGGCGTGATGAAATAGGAGTGATGGAAAAAAGACGCAGTGGTGATAGAGCCAATAAAGTTGAAACACTAGGTTATCAGGGGCCGTCAGTTAACGGAAAAAATGTTGTTTTATATGATGATATGATCGATACTGGAGGCTCAATTATTAGCGCAACTAAAGCCCTGCATGAATTTGGTGCAAAAAAAACATATGCAGTAGCCTCGCATGGAATTTTTAGTCCTCCCAATGCCGATATTACTTCAGAAGAAAGGTTACGTAGGGCAGGCATGCAAGTAGTAGTAACCAACACCATTCCCCGATCAGAACAATATCAAAAAGAAAATGAAGATTGGTTAACCATGCTGCCCTTAGATCAACTGTTGGCTGAAGCGGTTCTTGAAACTTCAAAAGTTGGAGGAAGCATAAGCTATTTATTCAGAGGTAAAAAATAAGAGTTGAGCTATTATATATTATTAAATCCCTGGTAGAACCTAATTTTTCCCATAACCTATTCTTCTGCCAGCTTCCACAGCAGTTCAAAATAATATCGATAACTGTTCGCGACTTCTTTGCTGTTCATCAAAACTCCCAATGGCTCTTCTTTCCAGATGATAATCGCAACTTTATGATCATAAATTATGGTAGTGGCCGGATTAAGGAACTGGTTGGGAAGAAATTTTATTTTGCCCACCGCATAATTAGCAGGCATAGATTCCCGTTCATTAAGGCTGCATATTGCTCTGCAGAAAATATTGTTTTCTTTTTTTCTATCCTGATACTGATGATAATAATAAGGAAATAATTCTTTGAACTTACCCTCAGAACCTAATTTATCGTAATTAGCCTTGGAGGTTATAATATCTTCAAAAATACTTTTCACACCGTTTTTTCCTTTGAACACCGACAGAACCTCCTCATGGGGAGGAGGAGATTTATATATCGCTTTCAACTGCGGAAGAACTGTTTGTATTTCTCTCTTCCGTACATCTAAAAATTCTATCAGTTTTTCTGGTGCAGCAGCATTGTATACTCTTTTATGTCCCACTTTTGCATAGCTTACCAGCCCTTTTTTTGCTAATCTTTCTAATGCATCGTACACATTTTTTTTGTAACATTTTGACCGTTCAGCGATATCGCTGGCTGAGCCGGTGTTGATCTCCAGCAGTTTCATATAAACCGTAATCTCGGTCTTAGTCAATCCTAAGTTCTGCAAAAATTCTGAAATCATGCCTTGCTTTGAAATTCCTCTTGTTTAAAAAAGTAATGGTGTCTTTTGCTACTACTCTATTTTATAAATGATTACGGGAAAAGGGATTGTCCGCAATAACCCATGGATCTCAATCTACTTTATGGAAGCGCAGTTTTCTTTTTGATAGTTGCTTCTATCATCCCTTTCATTTATAATCGGAGATTAATGCGCAGAATATCACTTGCATTTACTTCCCTGGCAAGTCTTAGCCTGATTATCTTTTCAGGAATTGCGCTTTACAGCAAAAATAATTTTCTGTGGCAAATTTACAATGGAACTATTCCTTTATCCCTGCACATTGATTCTCTGGCCGCGTTCTTTATTTTGCTTACAGCCATAATATCCCTTTGCGTAGGAATCTATTCATTTGCATATGTTGAGCATCTTGAATCCAGAAAAGATTTATTCCTTTCCTTGCTGAATTTTTTTATCATATCTTTGATACTAGTGATTTCCTCTTCGTCTCTGATGACTTTCATTTTTTTCTGGGAATTGATGTCTCTTGCTTCTTTCTTGTTAGTGATGACTGAATATAAAAATAAAGATACTCAAAAAGCAGGAATATTTTATTTTGTGATGACTCAGTTCAGCACCGTTTTTCTGCTTACTGCATTCATCATAATCTATCATTACACTGGTTCATTGGACATAAAAACATTTAATCTTCCTTCTCAGATTAATAGTATTATTTTTGTGCTGTTGTTCATCGGCTTTGGCACCAAAGCAGGAATCATCCCTTTTCACAAATGGCTGCCTTATGCACATCCGGCCAGTCCTTCTCCCATTTCCGCATTGATGTCTGGGGTCATGATTAAAGTAGCAATCTACGGCTTGATACGTTTCTTGCTTCTTTTTACTGAACAAAAATTATGGTGGGGGATTCTCATCCTGGTATTCGGCACTATATCTGCGCTATTAGGAGTGATTTATGCTCTTAAAGAGCATGACCTGAAACGGCTGCTGGCATATCACAGCATAGAAAATATCGGCATCATCCTTATCGGTCTGGGATTATATTCTATATTTACTGTTTTTGGATATACTACGTTAGCGGTCCTAGGGATTGCAGCTGCCTTGTTTCACACTTTGAATCACGCTTTATTCAAAAGCCTGTTATTTCTTACTGCCGGTTCTGTGGTTAATGCTACACATACCAAAAATATCGAAGAGATGGGCGGCTTGATGAAAAAGATGCCTTATACGGCGGTATTATTTCTTATTGGTGCTATTTCTATCTCTGCGCTTCCGCCATTTAACGGATTTGTAAGCGAATTGATGATCTTTCAAGTTTTCTTTCAATCATATCTGATTCCCTCTCCTTTTGTTGAATCAATATTGTTCATCTCTTTATCATTGCTGGCTATGACCAGCGCTTTGGCAGCCGCATGTTTCGTCAAGGCATTTGCAGCTGTTTTTGCAGCTGCACCAAGATCAGAAGAAGCAGCCCATGCTAAAGAAGCCCCGCTATCTATGATTATAGGCCCAACTATTTTGGCGTTACTATGCGCATTTTTAGGTATATTTTCATTCCAGATTTTCTCGTTCATCGGAAAAAGAATGAATTATTCATTTCCTCTTCCGAATATGCTGTGGATAACTGCTTCCTTGCTGATAATGATGATATTAACTATTATTTTTGTCAAAAAGTTTGCTTCAACACGAAGCAGAGTTGGTGAAACTTGGGGCTGCGGCATATTATCCCAGAACGGAAAAATGGAATATACTGCTTCCGGCTTCTCTGAACCGATCATTACTATTTTCAGTTCTATTTACCGCACTAAAAAAATCAACGAAAGAAAATTTAATGATAATTATAAAGCCAACTTTAAGGAAGGCCTGGCCGAAATAAAACTGATGAAATTTTTTGAAGAATATATGTATCTTCCTATTGTAAAAACGCTGCGTTTTGTATCCTCTTATCTTTACTCTTTACAGAATAAAGTTGATGTTAATTCTTACATCTTATACAGCTTTCTCACTATAATCCTTTTGATAATCATTGTCGGGTGGGCGGCATGAAGTCATTTCTATTTTTTGCCTTGCTGAATCTGGTGATTGCAGTTGCCCTTGCTCCATTTTACATGTCTCTTATCAAGAAAGTAAAGGCGTGGGCGCAGCGCAGGGAGGGTCCTTCGATCTGGCAGAGCTATTATAATCTCCTGAAGCTATTCAAGAAAGAAGTAGTATATTCTTCTAATTCTTCCTGGGTCATGAAAGCATCCCCTTATGTCAATATCGTCTGTTTATTAGCAGCAACATTATTTGTTCCTCTCATTTTCATCCCAGAAGCAATTGGCGGATTTGGAAATATCATTTTGTTTTTGTATCTCCTTGCTCTGGCTAAGTTCTTCATGGCTTTGGCCGGATTGGATGCTGGAAGTACTTTTGGCGGCATGGGCAGTTCACGAGAGATGACTGTTTCATCTATCATTGAACCGGTAGCAGTTATTGTCTTTGCAGCTTTAGCTTTTGTCTTCCACAGCAGTAATTTTTTTGAGATATTCGGAGCAGTTTCCGGTTCTAGTCTCTTCCTGGTAAAGCCTTCATTGCTGCTGTTGGGAATTTCGCTGTTTATTGTTTTGATTACTGAAACCGCCAGAGTTCCGGTCGATAATCCAGAAACGCATCTGGAATTGACCATGATTCACGAAGCGATGATTCTTGAACAATCAGGAAGAAACTTAGCTTTGATGGAAATGTCTTCAGCTATCAAACAGCTCCTGCTCATGGGGATACTGATCAATCTTTTCTTTCCGATCGGCCTTAGCGCTGCTCTCAGCGCAACTGGAATAATGCTGGCATTAGTATTTTTTGTATTGAAAAGCACATTGTTAGCAATATTTATCGGATTGTTTGAATCATATTTTGCGAAATTGCGCTTGTTCCGTCTTCCTAGTTTATTCTTGATTGCATTCTTTTTATCTTTACTTACTATTTTGTTGGAGGTGCTGGCATGAACACGCTTTTACTAGACGGTTTAGTCAAGATATTACTAGTACTGGTATTGGTTTCCGCAGTATTTATTATAACCAGAAGAAATTTATATTCGCTGTTCCGCAGCTACTCTTTCCAGTCAGCATTGATCGCGTTAATAGCCTTTTTCTTATATCTGCAGGAATGGAATAAGGTATTACTATTTACGGCAGTATTGACTCTGGTAAGCAAAAGTATTCTTATCCCAAAAATATTAAAGAAAGTGCATGGAAGGATGAATGACGAGCAGGAAGTGGAGTTCTGCTACTTACAGCCCAGCGGTTCAATTTTTGTAAGCATGACCCTGATTTTCCTTATCCATATTATTTTCTCAAAAATATTAGCCGGATTCACATTAAATAATTTATTTTTCATCGGTGCAGTATTAGGTATGTCGCTAACTTTAATCGGAATGATGACTATTTTCAGCCGCAAGAAAGTGGTAAGTAAAATAATCGGCTACTTAGTCATGGAAAATGGAGTAGTGCTTTTCAGCTTATTCCTCAGCGAGCTTCCTTTCCTCATCGAGGTATTTGTTTTGATGGATTTGATAATGTTAGTCATCATCGCGGCAATATTGGCTGTAGGGATAGATTCTTCCATAGAACAATTCCATGCAAAATTAAACCCCTTCCGCGCTTGGTTTAAAAGGAGTGATAAGCAATGATACTTACTTTAGTCATACTATCGGTAATTGCTTTGATTCTTATCCTGCTTTCCAGATCAGCAAGGATCATGAACTGCTATACTACTCTTTATGTCATAATCGCTTTAGTTCTTGCAGTTAAAACCTTGGCCGCTGAAAAGCTGCCGGTATATTACCTTCAGAATAATTATTTTTTAATTGATTCCTTAAGTCTCTTTGAGATAATGATCACTATCGTAATATTTCTGCTGGCAGCCATATACGCAGAAGGGTATGTTGAAAGCTTAATTGCTTCCGGAGAATTGAATCCAAAAAACATAAAATTATTTTATATTACTTTTAATGTGTTATTCCTAGCGGTGATTCTAGCTTTCAGTTCTAATAATCTGGCATTATTGTGGATTTTTGCAGAATTAACGACGGTACTTTCAGCAATCCTGATAGTGATTCTAAATGCTAAGGAGAATATCACTGCCGCACTGAAATATGTTTTCATTGCTTCTACCGCCATGCTCATTTCATTTATCGGATTGATTTTCCTGTTTGCTTTAAGCAGGTTCCATGCTGACACCGCTACTTTGAATTGGGACTTATTGCTGCAGCGCGCTTCGCAGTTCTCTCCGGAATTATTCCTGTTTTCATTTATCCTTATCTTTGTCGGATTTGCAGCTAAATCAGGAATCGTGCCGTTCCATACCTGGCTTCCGGCAGCATATTCCAAAGCGCCTTCAGATGTCAGTGTTTTACTTTCGGGAAGCATAACTAATATCGGCATTTATGCGATTATCAGGATTTATTCGATAGCCCAGAATACTTCTTCCCAGCCTTTCATATCTAAGGTTCTGCTGTTTTTTGGAATCTTAAGCATAGCCGTAGCGGTCATAAGCATGATCGTAAGGACTAATGTCAAAAAATTAATTGCTTTTTCCAGTGTTGAAAATATGGGTTTTCTTCTGATCGGTATCGGGATAGGAAATCCAATTTCTCTGTTCTGGGTTTTATTTCATACCCTGGCGCATTCCTTAAATAAAGCTTTGCTGTTTTTCTCTGCGGGCATAATCCATCGCCAATATAACAGCATCAAAAAAGAATCTATCTATAATGCGCTTAAACTTCAACCCCTTGCTTCATGGGGCCTGATCATTGGAAGCGTTGCCATAATTGGCATGCCTTTGTTTCCCTTATTCATATCTAAATTTTTTATATTATCCCAATTAAGCGGTGTTTCAAAGATATTATTATTTTTAGTGTTAGTGCTATTGCTTATAGCAGCAGGATCATTTGCCTGGTTCTTCATCAATATGTTCGGAAATACCAAGGAAAAAGAACTGCCCCCATTTAAAGTTCCAGTAAGCATGAAAATACCTATCATCATCTTGATCATTTTGTTATTGATTTTAGGGATATTTATTCCTGCAATCTTAAAGTCAATGTTGCATTCGATCGTATCAGAGTTAGGCCTATGAGGGAGTATACATGAATAACATGAATAATCTAAATTCAGAATTGGGAAAAGTGTTGGGAATCTCGGTAGAAAGATTCCTGCAGAACCACAAAGATGAAACTTATCTTATTGTAAACGAAGAAGAATTTGAAAAAAGCATTAAGTTCTTGGCTGAGAAAGGAATGTTCCTGATTGATTTTTTTGCGGTTGAGGATTGGAAAAGCAAAGGTATTACTCTCTGCTATGTTTTTGAAAAAAAAGGCTCTGCAGATTATTTCATCCTGCAAAAGAAAATAAACAACTCCGCTAATTCTATCGCCAGAGAATTTCCTGCTGCCTGCTGGTATGAAAGAGAGATAGCTGACGGATTTGGAATAAAATTCGCTGGTGCTTTTGATTCCCGCAGATTATTTCTGCACGAACCCTACCCGCTAGATTTTCATCCGCTCTCTAAATCTGTTGCTAACGGGCCGATAAAGATGAGAAAGAAAATTCCCCCCACAGAAGAATATTCCTTTAAAGAAGTTAAAGGAGAAGGGGTGTATCAAATTCCCGTCGGTCCGGTGCATGCCGGAATCATTGAACCGGGACACTTTCGTTTTAGTGTCATAGGTGAAACCATTTTCAATCTGGAGATACGTATGTTCTGGAAGCACCGAGGTATAGAAAAACTAGTTGAAGGCAAGACCCCGCAGGAATCCATAAAGTTTGCTGAAGCTATAAGCGGTGATGAAACTTTCGCCAATGCTTTAGCCTTCTGCCAGGCAGTTGAAAAGATATCGCAGATTAAAGTTCCTTTACGGGCTCAGCATTTGCGGGTGCTGCTGGCAGAAATGGAACGAGTATATTCGCTGCTCGGAGATTTAGCAGGAATGATTATTGATGTAGCTTATCCTGCCGGAGCTAGTCCTTTCTTCATCCTGCGCGAAGAGATCCTGCGCTGGAATGAGATTATGGCCGGTTCAAGATTCTTGAAAAATAGCTTGGAGATCGGCGGTCTTAAAAAAGACATAACTACTGAAGATCTTATTAAATTAAGAAATTATTTGAAACAGTTTTCTATTCTTTTCAGTAATACTGTGCAAGAATCACTTTCTTTTGCCCCAGTGCTGGATCGTTTTGAAAATACCGGAGCAGTTAAGAAAGACTTAATCAAGGCGTTGAATTTAACTGGGCCCCTTGCTAGAGCATCTGGCCTATCGGCTGATGTACGTATTGAACATCCTTATTGCTTATACCAAAAATTAGTTCCACAATTAACCATTATGGAAAAAGGGGATGTCCTTTCCCGCTTCAAGGTTAAAGCAGACACCATAGGAGATTCTATAAATCTAATTAAAAAAGTTATTGCCGACATAACCTCGGGAGATGTCCATTCAGAATCCTCAGCAATCAAAGATGGTTTTGCCTTGATGGCTGTTGAATCGGCAAGGGGCCAGAACATACATTGGCTGTTAATTCAGAAAGGAGTGATATCCCGTTATAAAATCAGGACCGCTTCTTTCTGCAACTGGCAGGCCATAGAACACGCAGTATTAGGAAATATAGTCCCGGACTTTCCGCTTATCAATAAAAGTATGAATCTGTCTTATGCGGGAACTGATCTATAGGTGAATTATGGCAAATGCAATATTTAATGTTTGTAAATCTAAAGTGACTGAAGAGTTAAAGGATTATGAATTTGAAAAACTGGGAATTAAGCTTAAGCAGAAAATAGATTCAATCTTTGGGAGAAGTCTAGCCGTCAGGGAAGTAGATACAGGAAGCGATAATTCTCCGGAGATTGAGTTAGTAAATTTAACTACACCGTATTATGATATTGAACGTTTTGGTGTTTCTTTTGTAGCCTCGCCGCGGCATGCTGATGCTCTTATAGTAACCGGTCCGGTAACCTATAATATGGCAACGGCATTGCGCAAGACTTACGATGCAACGCCTTCTCCAAAATTAGTGATTGCCTTAGGAGATGACGCTTGTGATGGAGGTATTTTCAAAGATTCATACGCAGTAATCGGCGGTGTAGATAAGGTCATTCCTGTTGACTTGAAAATTCCTGGAAATCCTCCTACTCCTAAACAAATTCTACAAGGAATATTAGAATTGATGGACAAGATCAAGAAACAGCGCTGAGTTATCCGAATCTTCTTTAAATTTAAACTCTTACCTGATTATTCTTCAAAAAGAGCATCAGCTCATCAAAAGCATTATCCTGATTTAGCTCCTTACTCCGAAAATGAAATCCCTGCAGCCCATATCTTTTTGCAGCCTGTACGTTTTCTATTTTGTCGTCAACTAGAAGAACTTCTCCCGGCGCAGTGGCTTTAATTTTGCCTAACAAAATACAATAAGCTTCCCAATGGGGCTTGGAACGTCCGATCTCATGCGATGAAATAGCCGCATCCACACGATTTTTAATTTCTGCAGAAGGAGTATTGTACATTATTTCATTATTGTTGCTTAACACACTGGTAGGATATCCATTTTGTTTCAGTCTTTCAACTAAATCTAATACTGGCTGATACGGAACGCCGCACCATTCTTCCAGAAGACTACGGAAAAGAATTGGATTATTTTTGTTAGTGGGAAATCCTCCTGCAGACAAAGCAGATTCTAAATAATTTTGCGCAGAAATTTCTCCTTTCTGAAATTCTCCCCATAGGCTGATATTGTCTACTATTGGAAACATCATTTGTTTTAATTTTTCTGAAGAAAACTCTTGGCCAAAATATTGCTGTCCGCGAGAGATTACTTCTTCTCGAGGCATACGCACATTAGCAACACCGCCAATGTCAAAACAGACATACTTTATTTCAGACATAGTTATTTGCAGGAAGGATTTTATTATAAATATTGTGAAGATAGAAGAAGAAGAAATAAAAAAAATCCTGCCCTGCGGAAGTTTTCACGAAGGGGCGGTGATAAGAACAAAGTCGCAAGGCAAGATTTCTTTTTGATTGTAAAAAACAAAAAGAAACAAAAACCCAAACGTGAATTGGGTTTTTGCTCCAGAAAATTAGCTTTTAGCTATTTTCTGAAAAGAAAAAAGAGGGTGGACACCCCCCTTCTTCTACTTATACCAGCTCAATGCCAAGTTCTTTACTCAAGCTCTTAGCCCGCTGTTGTGAATGCCTGTTGTCAAGCTTTCCCAAAATCCATGGTGAGTTTACACCAGTGATAATGGTCATCACAGTAAGCTTTCCCTTCATTTCGTCCGCAACTCTGGCTCCCCAAATAACGTTGGCATCATCATCTAATGATTCAGTTACTAGTTCACCAATTCTGCTTACTTCATCAAGGGTCATATCTGGACCGCCAGTTACGTGGATTAAGGCACCAGTAGCTCCTTCATAGTTGATGTCAAGTAGAGGATTGCTTAATGCTCCCTTAACTGCTTCTTCTACGCGGCTGTTAGTATCTGAGCTTCCTACTCCGATAGCTGCTACTCCGCCGTTAGACATAATCGCTTTTACGT
>CAYRMP010000036.1:0-12131 GCA_964425545.1 uncultured Methanosarcinales archaeon
AACATCCTTAGTAGTAATGTTCTTGGTCTCATTATAATTAAAGGTGGGCCGATAGATCATACTAATTACGGTCCCTTTGATATCAATGCCTCTTCTACCTGCGCGGCCAGCGATCTGAAAATATTCTTTACTATTCAAGTATCTAAAATTATACCCGTCATATTTTCGCAGACTATTGAATATTACGGTCTTAGCCGGCATGTTAATACCTACTGCAAACGTTTCGGTGGTGTACAACACTTTAATTTTTTTTTTTTTTTTTTAATCTTCTACTATTCCTTTGATTACCGGCAATAAACCGGCATGATGAAACGCAATTCCCTGCGCCAGAGTTTCTTTCAGCAAACCAGTAGAACTTAGCCTGTTTATTTCGTTAGGTACTTCCTGCAGTTTCTTATTCATGTACTGGACTAGTTCAGAATCTCTTGGAAATAATCCTAACTTAGCTAACTCTTTCGCTTTAACCTGGCAATCACGTCGCGAAAAACTAAAAAACAAGGCCGGTAAATTATTTGTTCCTATATCCTTAATCAAATTCAGATGATTAGGTTCAGGTTCTTTTTCCCGTTTTCCTTTCTTGCCCCTGATAACCTGATGATATTTAGGGATAGATTTAGCTTCACGAATTTTTTCCAGAGTAGTGATGCCTAATTCTTCGTCATAGAAGAGGTGCTCCAGGGGGACATTTCTTTTAGTAGAAATGACAGTCTTGACCTGATGTTTCTTGATAGCTTGTATCCAGCTGCTGAACTCCTGCGCATTAGGAATGGTGGCTGATAAACACAAGAAACGCACCGACGCAGGACTATAGATGATAGACTCTTCCCAGACATAACCGCGTTCGATATCATTAATATAATGGATCTCATCAAAGATGACATAAGCAATATTTTCTACTTCAGAATCCTTGCTGACGACCATGTTTCGATAAATTTCCGTAGTCATGATCAGCACTTTGGCATGCGGATTAATTACGATATCTCCGGTCATCAGGCCGATCTTTTGTTCTCCATATTCTTTACAGAAATCTTTATACTTTTGGTTAGATAACGCTTTAATCGGAGCAGTATAGACTATCCTTTTGGCATCATCTTTGTGCTTTTCTATGATAAAGTCAGCAATAAGGGTCTTTCCTGAACCAGTAGGAGCAGAAACAACCACAGAATTATTATCTTCGATAGCTTTGATAGCTTCTTCCTGGAAGGGGTCTAAAGTAAAATTCTTGAATTTCATTAGTAAAACACTTTAATAAAGGCAAAAAGGTAAAGAATCTATTTAAATATTGCTTTTTGAAATCTCTATTCCCCGTTTAATTAATTCGTCCATAATCTCCTGCGCTGGCGCAAAATGTTCCTGGGTGTATGCTCCCTTGACATTGATTTTTCCAGTTCCGATCATGGATGAAAGTATAGTGGCCGGAAAAGCAGTAGTGCGCATCATGGAAGTAAGCTCCGATTGCGGATCATAATGATCAATCATCTGGTACTGGATGGTTTTTCCGTTACCCTCGCCGGTTGCACGTAATAAGATGACATCTTCCTTTCCTTTTGGAAGCATTTTCAGTAATGTGTTTTCTAATGTCGCTCTGTCTCCAGTCTGCTGCTGTAACTGCAGGTATCTTTCACAATGTCCAGGATAACGTATGGTTTTGTAATCTAAGTTTTTTATTTTACCGCAGTATGTGTCAGGCAAGGTAGAGGTGCCTCCGGAAGTCGTAAATGCTTCCAGCTTTCCGTAGATCGGGAATTCTAATTGTTCTACCTCTTGCATAGGCGGAATTATCACTTTCTTTCCCTCACGCAAAGCAGTACAAGGTTCAACATATTCATTTACCAACCCCTGCACTGAAAATACTAAAGCATAATTTAACGGCAATTGCGGTTTCTGAGGCAAGCCGCCGACACGCAGACCGATCGATTCAACAATTCCTAATTCTTCAACCAATCTTTTAGTCAAAACTGAAACTAATCCTGGCGCAAGTCCGCAGTCAGGAACAACTAATACCTTTTGTTTTTTAGCTTCTTCATGCAATGACAATTCCTGCTGTACTACATCATTATTGCCGCCCAAATCTATGAAATTACAGCCCGCAGATATTGCTGCTTTCGCTAATTCATAATTAAACATATAAGGCACGCAGCTGACTGCGCAATCATAACCTTGCAGGGATTCTGAAACCAAAACCATTTCTGTTTCTATATCCATAAAATCTAGTTCTACTTTCTTAGAATTAAGAAACCTTTTAAGTGAACCAAGAGACAAGGGATTTTTGTCCATGATTTTGACTCTTTCTACTTCCGGATTACGCACCAGATCATATGCTGCTGCTCTGCCCATCATCCCTGCGCCGATAACTACTGCTTTCATGATAAGGATAGTTACTATCCCCTATATAAATTTTGTTTCTTTTGAAAATATGTCTTCTCGTAGAAATTATCTGGCATGATTTGTATTGAAACTTATTTTTATTATTTTTAGCCTCCATTACTTATAAAGAGAATAATTTTTTAATACACAAACATAATCAGCAGTAACAAAAACAAGGCATAAAACGCAACTAAACCCAGACCATGTGTTCTAGTGATTTTTTTATACTTCCACATCAGCACCAAAAGTACCAGGCTTATAAAAATGAGTGTCGGTAATACAAAAGATAACATTTCTAATCCAAATGTAACTGGTCTGATTAAGGCCGCTGTTCCCAACACTAGTAAAATATTGGCAATGTTCGATCCCACAATGTTGCCCATAGCAATCTCCCCTCTTCCTAGCCGAGCGGCAGCGATGGACACACTTAATTCAGGTAATGATGTGCCTACAGCAATTAAAATAATACCTATGGCTTCTTTATTTATACCCAACAGTTCAGCGAATAAGGATGCCTTTACTATAGTAAAATGCGCCCCAGCTACAACCCCTAATCCAGTTACAGTTAAGATAGCAAGATTTTTTAATAGTGTTTTATATTCTTTATTTTTTGTTGCGCCGTTATATTCATTCCAAAATCGTAGAATAATGTTCCTAGCTCCATTAAAAGGTTTGAATTTTAGAATGTACCATAAATATTCTTTGAAATTATATTCCCCCTTTAAGTCTTGGCTTTTCTCAAATAAGTATATTATATATCCACCGTAGAAGACCAGAAATACAATCGCTTCAATTCTTGAAATTACCCGGTCAAAAGCAAAGGTTGTCAGAAGTAAGGCAGCAAAGATCATCAGATACCCATCCATCTTAACGTTTGTTTTTCTGGTGCTGATGGCAGCTATAATCGCAGTAATACCTAAAATCAAGCCGATGTTAGCAATATTTGAGCCGACTACATTTCCAATAATGATTTTGTCTTGTCCGAGAAAAGAAGCAGTAATGGATGAAGCTAACTCGGGCAGTGATGTTCCCACAGCAACAAAGGTTAAGCCGATAATAAATTCAGATACCCCCAATCTTCGCGCGAGAGAAGCAGCAGCTTTAACAAAATAATCTGAACTTTTAATGAGCAACGCTATGGAAGCAATCAGGATTATTAAGTTTGTAAACACCATCTATAATTGAGAAGAAACAAAAATACTACTTAAATTTTACGTGATGATATTACCGTAATGCTTTTTCCAAACTTCTTATTCTTTCGGTCTGAACAAAATTCATCTTTTTTAGTTTTTCTGTTTGTTTTCCAGCCTGTTTTATCTGCTCTTCAATCTGTTTTTTTAGATGATGCACATATTCCCGCGGATGAACGACCAAATAACTTCTTCCAGGTTCTTGATTAATCCTTATTGAATCAGTAGGATGCCGCATAGCTGCACTGGGATCAGAAGTTACTATGGCGCAAATAGATTGGACCATCTTTGGCGGTATCTGGAAATATTTCCAGAGAGGGTGATCCGGAGGCATTTCTTTAGGAACATGATTCACTTCTTTCACCATACCTTCCAGAAATTCTGCTTCTAACGTATAATGCGGAGGGATGGGAGTATATACTACTACATAACAAAAATCTCCTGGTCTGAATATGGTGTAAGTTAATCCTGCCATATGGTTGCAGAATGAGGATTATTTATATACTTTATCCCATATTTTGGTCTATATGGGACATCCTCTTATTTTCGTCTAAATTTTTTTTCCAATTCGTCGATGGTTACTTTCATCAAGGTAGGCCGGCCATGCGGGCAAGTGTACGGCAGTTCTGTCTTAGAAAGCTCTACTAAAATTTTCTCCATCTGCGGTATGGTTACTGCATCTCCGGCCATTACTGCTGCCCTGCAAGCCATGCGGGTAAGTATCTCCTCTTTCTTTTCCAGAATGCTTTTTTGGTTCTCCAACAAGGCCAATAATTCATACATTAATTCTTTAATATTGATTTTTCCGAAAACTAAAGGGATAGTCTTGATTACAAAAGCATTACCTCCAAAATGTTCTAATTCAAAACCAAGCGTTTTAAATTCTTCTATCTTCTCTTCCAGCAATATTTTTTCCGCAGTAGAAACTTCAAATATCTCTCCTTGCAGTAATCGCTGTACTTCTACTTTGCTATGTAAATATTGTTTTAATAATGATTCGTACATTACACGTTCATGGGCAGCATGCTGATCGATATAAAACAGCCCTCCTTCAGTTTCGGCGATGAAATAAGTCTTGTGCACTTGCCCGAAAAGTTTCATTGCCGGCAATTTTTCCTGGACTAATTCCTTGCTATGAAGTTGTTCTGCAACTATGGGCGTATTTAGCGCATCTATTTGTTCAGGGTATTCTGCAGCTGTTTCTTCCACCGCAAAGACGGTCTGTGCGCTAGGTTCAAAAGGATATTTAACTGCGGCTTTGGTTTCTATTCTGGGCAGAGACGTTCCAAAAGTAGTCTGCTGTTCAGTATTGACATCAACGGTGGGCATTAATTTATTGCTTTGCAGCGCTTCTCGTACCGCCAGAGAAACTGCAGTTGTGACCATCTCCTTCTGTTCGATTTTAATCTCTTGTTTTTGCGGATGGACATTTACATCGATAGTTTCAGGATTTAACTGCAGGTGCAATACAAACACGGGATGCTTGTTGACAAATATAGTGGAGTGATATCCGTCATAGACCGCATTAGTCACATCACTATTCTTGATCCATCTGCCGTTCACAAAAAGCACTTGCTGGTTTTTGTCATTGCGCACATGATAGGGTTTGGAAATAAATCCGCTGATTTTGGCAGCTTCATCTTCATATTTTACTTCCAGTAATTCTTTGGCGGTCTGAATGCCGTAAATGGAAGCGATAGTGCTGCGTGCATCATTGAGCGCGGGAGAATGTAAAATAGTATAATTATTGTGGGTGAATTTGAAAGTTACATTGGGATTAGCCAAGGCATAGTGCGTTACCACATCAAGACAATGTTTCAATTCTACTGCATCGGTTTTAAGAAATTTTTTTCTGGCTGGTGTATTGAAGAAAATATCTCTTACTTCAATAGCGGTTCCTTGTTCAGAAGCAGTAATATTTCTGTTGATGATATTTCCTCCTTCAATCCGTAACACAAATCCTTCTAAACCATTTTTTTGTTTGGTGGCGATAGATAATTTAGAAACAGCAGCAATGCTGGCCAATGCTTCTCCACGAAAACCGAGAGTTTTGATGGAAAATAAATCTTCGACAGAACTGATTTTGCTGGTGGCATGGCGGAGAATAGATTTCTCTGCGTCTTCGGGAGTCATCCCTTCTCCATTATCTGATACTTTGATACGTTTCTTGCCTGATTCTTCCAACTCTACCGTGATTTTGGTTGCACCGGCATCAAGAGAATTTTCCAGCAATTCTTTGATGACCGAAGCAGGCCGTTCAATGACCTCTCCGGCAGCTATTTTGTTGATCAGATCTTCTGACAGAAGGACTATCTTGGACATACTTTTTGGGTAAGATTTTTGTATTTAATGATTTATATGCTGGAGTGGATAAAAGCTTGAGAAGGTTTAAAAATAAGCCCGTTTCCTAACTTTTGATGAATAAAAATACACTTAAAGTGCTTAGTAATCTCGATTTAACTATCGATAGATTGATTATTAGTGGGGATACTACTGCTGATTCTCTGTTTAGTCCTTTAACAACAGTTACTGGAATAAAAAGAATAAGGGTTTTTCAAGCCAGCTGGAATAGAGAAGGACAATTGTATAATGATCATGTTTCTGCTCTTAGGGTGAGAGGTAAATTGTCTGATGGAGAAAATTTTCAAGTTGAGATTACTTATCTAGATGATGATTTAATTGATTTAGGAATATATGGTTATGGTAAATCAAACAGGTATAACTTACGAATGGGTTTCTATCTGAATAGGTTGGACGATTATTTCCGGTCAAGACCAAAATAAAACCATGAAAGCTGCATCTTTTGTTAAAGCTGGTCTTTTAGCTGGGGTATTGGCGGGCTTAGGAACGGGAATAACCTACCTAGTTAACAATGCGTATAATGACTCAGTTAAATCTCCATTCAACGATGTTGCTCAATATAAAATAGTGGACGGTCTTTTTGCATCTACCGTAATTACTAAAGGCGATCCTAAATACAGAAAAGATTATACCAAAATAGAGCAGAGCAACTTGAACGAAACAAGAATTTACATTGGATATCACGGTTGTTTTTATGTCGATGAAATAACCATCCGTCCGGAATTATTTGGTACGGGAACAGAACTAAAATACGATCGAGAGAAAGATGCACTATTGAAAGAAGAACTATTTCTTAGAGTGGATATAGAAATGGAAGAACAATGCCGGCGCTTTATGCCGTTGATGTACAAACACCATCATTTGCCGTAACGTCTTTCTCTTTGATTAAATTCTGTTAACACTTTAATCAAATCTCCTTTTTCAAATTCCGGCCAGTATTTGTCTAAGAAAAACCATTCACTGTACCAGGACTGCCAAATCAGGAAATTAGAAGTTCTCCTTTCCCCCCCCGTTCTTATAATTAGATCCGGCTGGCTTTGGAGCTGCAGGTATTCAGAAAAAGATTGTTCATTTAATTCTTTAACTTTTCCTTCCTTTAATATTTTATTAGCCGCATCTATAATCTCTTCTCTTCCGCCATAAGCCATGGCAAAATTGACTTTGAAAGAAGCATAGTCTTTAGTTTCTTCTTGTAATCCATAAATAACCTCTTGAACTTTTTTTGGGAGAAGATGGGTTCTGCCTATAAAACGGATATTTACTTTGTTTTTATGGATTTTATTTTTAATCTCTTTCTTTTGAAAAAAATTACAGAACAAATCCATAAGATAATCCACTTCTTTTTTATCGCGGTTAAAATTCTGCATGGAGAAAACATACAAAGTTAACTCAGTAATATCAAGTTCTTCACACCAATCAAAAAGTTGTTCTACTTTCTGGGCTCCTAAATCGTGCCCATTCCAAGGCTCTTTGAGCATTTTCTTAGCAAATCTTCTATTTCCATCAAGAATAATAGCTACATGCCTGGCTTTTGCTTCCATGGCCTGTTGTTAAAGAGAGATATTAAAAAGTTTATGGTACGGGAATTCTTAATCATAATGTTTATAAGAAGGACTATTTCAGTCTTATTATGGATAACCGGGAAACGGAATTTCGTGGCAGTAAAGATTTAACTCATTGTTTAGGGTGGTACGGCTGGGCGCTGTATGACGTCACTCCTCCCCCAGCAAGAATTGAACCATTCTCTTGGGAAGAAATTTCTAAAAGGGATCAAGCTGTATCTTGCTTGGTTTCACATAATTATTATATTTTGCCCATACCTGAAGGAAATGAAACAATCAAATCAGCATACGCTAAGTCACGAAAAGAACACACTTTTCCCATTTTAAAAATTCCAAAAGAAGAAAGGCGGCTCAATATTGTTGCTGAGAATGGTTTAAACCATCAGCAGTTTAATTGCTATTTCTTAACAGAATTCCATTTTCAAAAAGATCAACTTTTAACATTTACTCCCCCTCTGCTGCAATATAATTACCCGTCCAGAGTAATTGTCCCTTCCTCAAGAACTGCAGAGATATTCATCAAATATTTTTCCGTGATCCAATTTATGGATAAAGGAGCGAAATTTAAGGAAGCAAAAAAATTATTTGTCAATTAGAAGCTTCATCCAAAAATAAACGCCACAGCCACTCACTCTTTTGCTTCTATAAAAGTAATGCGCCATTCCCGGAGCTTTCCGTTAGGAAAGTCACCAACCTCACTCCCGTTCGGAGCATTCCTACGAAATGGAACGTAGTGACTTGAGGAGCAACCCCTTGACGCAATGATATTTTTTAGTCGCTTATGCCGTTCGTCTTAAGGCGGTGGCTATTTATTGGATGAAGCCTCAATTAGAATCCATTTAAACTTTTTTGCTCTTCTAATTTCTTGGCTTTAATCTTACGGATCATTTCGTCATCTTTCTCCAGCACCGCTTGGATTTCTTTTGCTCTATCTACCACTTGCAATGGCAGTCCGGCTAACTTGGCCACATGAATCCCATAACTCTGGTCGGTGCCTCCTTCGATAAGTTTGTGCAGGAAAATCACTTCTCCTTTCTGCTCTTTGACAGCGATGTTATAATTTTTGATGCGGGGAAATTTCTCGGCCAGCTTGTTCATGACATGGTAATGTGTGGCAAACAAAGTCTTGGCTTTAGTATGGTTGTAAATGAATTCAGCTACGCTCCAGGCAATAGAAACGCCGTCAAAAGTGCTGGTGCCGCGGCCGATTTCATCGAGGATAATTAAACTATTTTTAGTAGCATTATGTAAGATAGATGCAGTTTCATGCATCTCTACCATGAAAGTTGATTGTCCGGAACTTAAATCATCATAGGCTCCTACCCTAGTAAAGATTCTGTCCGTGATTCCCAGAACAACATCTTCTGCTGGGACAAAGCTCCCTATCTGTGCCATTAAAACGATTAAAGCCGTCTGTCGCATGACTGTACTTTTCCCGGCCATGTTCGGTCCGGTCAAAATCATCATTTCTCCTTCTTTGAGCAGGACATCATTGGCAATGAAGGTTTTTTCCAACTGTTCTACAACGGGATGCCGGCCGTTTTTGATCTGCAGTACTTTCTTATCGACTAATTCTGGGCGGATGTAGTTGTTTTCTGCAGCAACTTTAGATAAGGAACTAAGAACATCCAGCACGGCAAGTTTTTGCGCAGCATCCTGAATAACAGCAGTCTGTATCGTAACCAGCTTAATTATTTCCTGAAACAAATAATATTCCAGTTCATTGATTTTTTCTTCCGCACCCAGGATTTTTTCTTCTTCAATTTTCAATTCTTCAGTAATATAACGTTCAGAATTAGCAGTGGTTTGTTTTCGGATATAAGTTTCCGGAACCAGATGAATGTTTTTTTTAGTAACTTCAATAAAATATCCAAAGACATTAGTATAACTTATCTTAAGCGTACTGATACCGGTTTTTTCTTTTTCCCGCTCTTCTAATTGCTGGAGATATCTCTTGCTGTTGTTCTTGATATCTCGCAAGGTATCCAGCTCTGAGTTATGCCCTGGCTTGATTATTCCTCCTTCGCGTATGGTGATGGGAGCATCTTCTTTAATTGCTTTATTGATAAGAACAGCAACATCTTGAGAATCGTGCATTTTAGCTATCTGTTGCAATAAATTGCCAGGCAAAGACCAGATTTTCTGCTTAAGCAAAGGAATCTGCTGCAATGATTTTGCGAGTGCAAGAAGATCGCGCGGCGTGGCATTGCCGTAATTGACCCGGCTGATTAAACGTTCTAGATCATACGTCTCCTGGAGCTGTGAAATAATTTCTTCTCGTAGAATGATATTTTTATGCAGCGCTGCTATTGCATCTAGTCTCTGCATGATTGCTTCTTTCACCAAAAGCGGTTCTTTGATCCATTTCTTCAACAGTCTTGCTCCTGGTGCAGTGACAGTTTTATCCAGGACAGATAATAACGTTCCCCGGAAAGATCCATCACGGATGTTTTTAAGCAGCTCTAAATTTCTGATAGTGCTGGAATCAAGCAGCATGATAGTCTCATTGCTGCGGATAGAGATGTTCTGCAGATGCGATAAAGAATTTTTTTGGGTGTCATGCAGATATTTTAGTAATGCGCCAGCCACACTTACTAATTGATTTTCTTCTTCTAAGCCAAACTGATGCAAGGAAGCGATATTAAAATGATGGCAGATGGTTTCTTTAGCTTTTTCTGTTCTGAATAAATAATCATCTACTGAGGTTAGAAAACAATGGTATGATTTTATTTTTTCCGTCAATTCAGTATTGACTTTAAGACTTTCCGGAACCAAGCATTCACTAGGGGAAAAACGGACGATTAAGCTCAGCAGCTGCGCCAGAGATTGAATTTGCATCGTAAATAATTCTCCGGTAGAAAGATCGCAGAAAGCAGCCGCAAACCGATCTCCCTGAGCAGTCAAAGACATGAGGTAATTGTTTTCTTTTTCATTGAGCAAAGATGATTCAATCACCGTTCCGGGAGTGACTATTCTTACCAGCCCTCTTTTGACTAATCCTTTAGCTAGTTTAGGATCTTCCAGCTGTTCGATGATGGCAACCTTGTAACCTTTTTTGATTAATCTGCCAAGATAATTTTCTAATGCATGATAGGGAATCCCAGCCAAGGCAGCTTTCTTTTCGTCCTTTCCTCGAGAGGTTAAGGTTATTTCTAATTCTCTGGCAGCAGTAACTGCATCCTGATAAAACATCTCATAGAAATCCCCCATCCTAAGCATGATCAGACAGTCAGGATGCGCTCTCTTTGCCTCTAAATATTGCTTCATTCCCGGAGTAAGATGCTCTACTGGGACATCAAGAATATTGCTTGTTTCTACCACAACTGGTTTCAGAAAAGGAGATTTTTTAAGTATTATGGTGATGGATAAATAGAACATTCTATTACCTTCAACAAAAGATTATCAAAGAAATCACTGTACAATCAGTCTACGGTCATTTAATAGAGAACTTTGAAAAAAGGAATTTTCGATGATATTAAATTTTTATTTAAAGCTAAAATTCCGTCATTTCACAGTCTCTTAGAGAAGTTTTATGAATTATTCAAACTTCTCAATAGCTAATGGGAAGTAAGATTTAATGTATCAAAAAGAATGTAGTCTATTCTTTTGCGCATGTCTTGATCTGGTAATTTATCTGCATATAGTGAAAAGTAGTCGGTTGAATCGCGGTCGCAGGTTGGCGATTCTATCTTTACCCCAAAATAGCTCTTTCCTTCATTTTTACAGATAGTATCTACCATTCCATCTGCATTGATGTCTTGGTAGCGTGTCCAGTGGAAATAACCAGTAACAGTTTCCTTATAAAAACAATGCCGCATTTTAAGAACAGATTGTAAGTGTCCATTTTCAAAACCAGCATAAACCTCATTTGCACAAGTTGATAGTTTATCATCTTTATCCTTTCGCTGCAGTAATTCTTCATTTGGTCTTAATTCAGCAGGATTTTTGACGTCGACATTGAAAGGGATGCTACTGTTACATCCCATTGTTCCAGCAGCCATCAATGCAAGTAAGTTTTTTTTCATATCTCTTCCAACCAGCTTTATTCAATTAACTTTAGAAGAATAGATAGCAACGGTTCTCTATTTCCTTCATCAACGCAATTTTCATAAATTTGTTTAACACCTAAGTTGCTAATCCCCTCAGTCATACACGACCTATCAACTAATCCGTCTCCATCAGTACTATCATCATGAATTGAATTGATAATTCCCGTAACTGCATCTTTATCGTATAAACAATGAATGGTGTCTCTTACTGAAGACAATCTTCCTTCAGTAAATGTAGCACTAATCCAACGTCGACAGGGAAGACCCTTATATTTACCAATTGTATCAACATAAGTTACATCTTTGAAAATATGTTCACCGTTTACATCAATAGGATTATTTAACTGTATTCCATTACCATAATAACCGCTGCACCCGATTGTTCCAGCAGCCATCAATGCAAGTAAGTTTTTTTTCATATTCTTGGTATTACTTTTCTTTTTCTTTTAAAGATTCGTATTTTCCAAGATATAGGTTATAATCTTCAACCACGAATTTCACCCATATACATCACAATTATATAACGTTAGAAATCCAATTATTTATGAACGAGAAAAATAAAAAAGCATTTTTCTCTAGTTCATACTTTATGAACAATAAAA
>CAYRMP010000037.1:0-11759 GCA_964425545.1 uncultured Methanosarcinales archaeon
TTGGAACGAACATATTTTTACGCAGAAATTTATGCATTATTTATGTCGTTAACTAATTTAGTTGACGAAAATAGTTTTGCATTCGATTAAGTCATACTCTTTCTCGCTTATTTTATTTTCCATCTCTTTATCTTTTCAACTTAAATTTATAACGATTTCTTTAAATTATCTTTTTCTTGTTAAAATTTGTTTTTTCCACCAGGTTTTCACTGGTGGTGAATAGTTGATGTCACTTAGATTAGAACATGGAAATAAACAAAGATTCATTTTCAGTTCAGAAAATCTACAATTTTCTTGAAAAAGCGGGGTCGGAAATTCGACCGGGCGAAGCTTCGCGAACCAGTGAGCAAAGTCACCACCATCACTATCATTCTGAGCCTTCCTATGGAAGAGAACAAAGTGACTCGACGAGCATGCTGCCAGTGCGTTCACCAGCGATGTCAAATCTCTTTGACTATCCTATTGCTCTTTTTTTTCTTTCATCGCCTTATCTACTGTTCTCTTTTCTGAAAAGCTAAAACTATTTTCTGCTAAATATTTTGATTAATGTTTCAAGCTCATCTATTTTTTGTTTATGTTCTTTTTTCTTCCTTAACACATTTCTAGTCAACCCTATGCCTGCGGCACCTAAAACCAGGGTGGCTGCTAAAAAGATGTTTCCTGAAAAGTCGTTTCCCCATTTATAAGAATCAATCGAACAATATCCAAAGCCAGCCCCAAATCCTAACATGGTCGTACTAAAAACTAATCCTTCGTTTTGACAAGATCTTAGTTGTTCTTCAAGGTTTTGCCGGTATCTTAATTTGTTGACTAACATTTCTTTTTCTGCCCGTAGGTTAAAATCAGGGTTTACTGGCTGTTCTGTTTTTTGATTATAACCTGTTACTGGTTTATTATTTAATGGTCTTCCATTTTTCCCACCAAATTGTCTACTAATTGCCCCATATGCCTCAGTTATTTCTCTGAATCTTCTTATCCGTTCATTATCTCCGGGGTTTCGGTCAGGGTGGTATTGAAAAGCCAATCTTCTGTATGCCTTTTTAATGTCATCTACTGATGCTGTTTCCGGAATCCCTAGAATATCATAGTTACGGCCCATACTTATCCTTTTTAAGCAGGTTTTATAAATTTATCCCCAATTAACTACTTATGTGTGGCATCATCGGGGTATTCAATGATAAAGAAGCGTATCTTAAGGTTAAAACAGCGCTAGCTCTTTTATACCCTCGGGGAAAGGATGGTTTCGGCATTGCTAACGAACGAGAGATTCAGCACCAGCTTGACCTAAAAAGATTTACTCCATTAAAAGATAAACATGTTGTTGGTCATGCTTTGCATGCAGTAGTTGATCATGTACCTCAGCCAATTAAGAAAGATGGACTTTTAGCTGCTAACTGTGAAATTTACAACTGGAAAAAACTGAAGCAGAAATACCAATTCAATGCTCAAAATGACGCAGAATTGTTGCTTTCATTCCTAGATAAGTTTGGCGTAGAAAAACTTGATGAGCTGGACGGGGTTTATTCTTTTGCCTATTGGAAAGAGAATGCTCTTTACCTTGCAAGAGACATTTTAGGAGAAAAACCTTTGTGGTTTAGTTACAGCACAGATTTATTCTCTTTCGCTTCCGAAAAGAAAGTTTTGGAAAAATTAAGATTTATTGATATTCAAGAGCTTAACCCCCGTCAAATAATCAAATATAACCTTAAAGAAAATAAATTAGAATTCATCAACCGGGAATTTTTCACTTATCTGCCTGAGCACAAAGAATCATTAGAAGTGCTCAAAGAAAAAACAGCTGCTCTTCTTGATCAAGCCATAAAAAAAAGAATTCCGGAAAAGAAATTTGGTTTGCTATTTTCAGGCGGAATAGATTCAACTTATCTGGCAAAATATTTCAAAGACCAAGGACAAGATTTTACTTGTTATACTGCCGTCCTTGATTCAGAAGTAATTCCTGCTGATCTAGAATCCGCACAAAAAGTGGCTAAAGATTTGGGATTGAATTTAAAAGTTAAAAAAATAAAGTTAGAAGATATTCCTGAATACTTGCAAAAAATAGTTCCTCTCATAGAAGATTCCAACGTGGTTAAGGTGGGGGTGGCTTTAACTTTTTTTGTGGCTTGTGAAATGGCCAAAGAAGATGGCTGCAAAGTTATCTTTTCCGGTTTAGGCAGTGAAGAAATTTTTGCCGGATATGAGCGCCATAAAAATTCAGTCGACATTAATCAGGAATGCCTTTCCGGCTTGCGAAAGATGTATGAGCGTGATTTGTATCGGGACGATGTCATAACCATGTATAATGGCATGGAATTGCGTCTTCCTTTCTTAGATGCAGAATTAGTTGCATTTGCCTTAAAGATTTCAGATAAATATAAAATCAAAGGAGACATAACCAAATACATTTTGCGGGAAATAGCTTTGCAGAAAGAAATTCCCCGAGCGTATGCCTTCCGTAAGAAAACTGCGGCTCAATATGGTTCTAAGTTTGATTATGCTCTGGGAAAACTAGCTAAGCAGAACAAATTTTCCTCTAAATCAGCCTATCTAAAACAGTTCTATCCTTCACATAATGTCAAATTAGGGATTCTCTTCTCTTCCGGTAAAGATTCAACTGCTGCTGCGCACATCATGAAACAGCAAAATTATGATTTAACCTGTTTAATCCACATCAAATCAGAAAATCCAGATTCCTATATGTTCCAGACTGCCGGAACAGAGTTAGTGGAAATGCAGGCTGAGGCGATGGGTTTGCCGATCATCATCCAAAAAACCAAAGGAGAAAAAGAAGCAGAGCTGAAGGATTTGGAGACTGCTTTCAAAAAAGCAAAAGAACAATTTCAGATTGAAGGAATTGTTTCCGGCGCTTTATTTTCCACCTATCAACGTGACCGGATCGAAAAAATCTGTGATAAGCTTGGATTGAAGATATTCTCTCCGTTGTGGCACAAACCGCAGGATAAGCATATGCAGGACTTATTAGAAAAAGGATTTGAAATAGTATTGACTGCCGTTGCTGCAGAAGGATTGGATAAGGATTGGTTAGGAAGAAGAATTACTTCAATGGATGTAGAAAGATTACTAAAACTTCACCAGAAAAATGGTTTGAATGTGGCTGGCGAAGGGGGAGAATTTGAATCATTAGTGCTGGATTGTCCGTTGTTTAGGAAGAGAATTTCTTTAGTAAAAACAGAGATAATGATGAGTTCTAGTAATTCGGGCAAATTAATCATACAAAAAGCAATCTTAATCGACAAGTAATTTATTCTTTCTTCTTCATAGTCAATTCTTTTGGAATGCGATACTCATCCCATCTAACCTTTCCTTCTTTAACTGCATCGCGGATCTTGCGCTGTACAGTATTCAATTCTGAATCACCGCTCTTCACTTCTACGAACACAATCTCCTTAACGGTTTTCTCATCTAATCCATCAAAGACGATCAGGTCTACTGGTTTTCCTAAGAATTTACATTCTGTAGGTTTGTATTTGAAGTTAGGCAGGTAAGGCGCCAGCTGTTCAGAAAACTGTCCGCCCAAGGAAGCTCTGGATCTTTCGACGGAATCTTTCTTAATCTCGGGAATCTGTTCTTCCCAATATCTATCTCTCTTTAAAGAACCAGTTACCGAACCAACTTTGTACGCCAGAATAGCAACTGCTAAAAATAAACCTAAAACCAATAACCACAAAGGATCCATATTATAACTGCACTTTAAGAAAACTTAAATAACTTTCCTATGGGTTGGCTTCATTCTTGCCTTTTCCCGCTAAAATTTTATGAAGAAGCAGTTCAAATGCAATATTATGAAAGAACAACTGGTGTTAGATGCGTTTGTTTTAGACGGCGAAGCAGAACGTGATCCGAATGGAAGTTATCGTTTAGATTCTCAACCAGGCTGGGAAGCTTATTTTGCTAGTACTGGAAAACGTCTTCCTACTATTTGTGAGTATATCACAATTATCAAACAACTAGATGAAAGACAAAATCCTGCTTTACATAGCTTATTGCAAGATTTGCGAGAATATTTCTTGTGTACGGGAACAAAAATAGATTATGGCAAGAGTAATCTTCCGCAAGGAGAGGGCTATCTTGATGATTTGATAAAAGATTCTGCCTGGCGAAAACCGCTTGAGGATGAAGTATTACAGTATAACCCAAAAGAAGCAGCCGGTATAATACAGAGAGCAAGCGGAAAACGACCATATATTTGGACTCCAGATGCAGCAAGAAGAATATCTACTCCTGGACGGGTAGTCTGGCTCCTTATCAATACTGATAGGTTCATCCTCAATTGTGGCATCAACCCTATCTACGACAGCGGCCGTGCTCGTGGGGCGCGTGATGGTGTGAGCGTTAGCGAGCAGGATGCGTCGATAGATATAACACCACAAAATAAAATATCTGAACTTCTCCCTGCAACAGAAAGTTTTGATAAGCCAAAGGTTATTCACGATCCTAAAAGCTTAGAATGGGCTAGAAGATTGTTAGATGGAACAGCCAATGGAACAATTATTGATTATTAATTACTCTTATTCTCCATCGCTGCTTTCACCAATCCCATAAATAATGGCGCGGGGGCACTTAATCTGCTTTTCAATTCCGGATGCGCCTGGGTGGCAATAAAGTAAGGGTGATTTTTTAATTCAATGAATTCTGTTAAATTCTTTTCTAAATATAAACCTGAAATGCTCAGACCATTTTCAATCAAGAATTGATGATAGTACTGATTTACTTCATACCTGTGCCGGTGCCGTTCCGACACGATTTCAGAATTATACCATTTCCTCACTAAACTTCCTTCTCGCAAATAAGAGATATATGCACCCAACCGCATAGTGGCTCCCTTGGCAGTAATTTCCTTCTGTTCCTGCATCAAATCAACTACCGGATGTGCGGTCTGTGGGTCTACTTCCGTGGTGTTAGCTTTCTCCAATAAACAGACATTCCTTGCAAATTCCACCACCATCAACTGCAACCCAAAGCATATTCCTAATGTGGGGATTTTATTCTCCCTGCAAAAAGTAATCACTTTCAACTTTCCTTCCGCACCCCTGCTGCCAAAACCGCCCGGTACGATAACCCCATTCACTCCCTGCAGAGCATCTGCTGCAGCAATTCTTCCTTCTTCAATTTCTGTCGTTTCAATAAATTTTATCTGTATCTTTGCTTTAGTGTGTGCGCTGCAATGCAGTAATGCTTCTTTAATACTGGCATAACTATCAGTCAAAGCAGTATACTTTCCGCATAAAGCAATAGTGATCTCTTGAGCAGGATGCTCTAAATTGAATAGCAATTGTCTCCAAGGATCAACCGCCGGAGCAACTAACAATCCTAATTTTTTATTTATGATTTCAATAATTCCCTCTTCTTCAAAGAGAAAGGGAATCTTGTACACATTATCTACATCTAATCCAGTAAAGATTGCCTTTTTATCCACACCGCAAAAGGAAGCCATCTTTCCTTTTATTTCCGGAGTCAACGTTTCAGAACATCTGCCGATAATCACATCCGGCTGGATTCCACGTCTGCGCAGCTCATATACGCTTTGCTGGGTTGGTTTTGATTTTTGCTCGTGCACGCCGGCCGGGATAGGCACGTAAGTCAAATGAACATACAAAATATTTTCTTCGCCGACCTCATTCTGCAGCTGTCGCATCGCTTCTATGTACAAATCACTTTCCATATCTCCGACCGTACCGCCAACTTCAATCAGCATGATTTCTGCGTCTTCCTTTTTTGCAATAGAACTTATTTTATCCTTGATTGCATCAACTACGTGCGGAATAAATTGTACGGTCTTGCCTAAATAATCTCCGCGCCGTTCTTTTGCTCTGATTTCCTCAAACACTTTCCCCATAGTAAGATTATGTTCGAACTTACAAGTAGTATTAAGAAATCTTTCATAATGGCCGAAGTCCATATCCACTTCACCGCCGTCATCTAAGACAAACACTTCTCCATGCTCGATAGGATTCATGGTTCCTGGATCTACGTTTAAGTATCCGTCTAATTTCATGGGAACAACTTTATATTGAGAACTGAGCAAATGGCCGATGCTGGCTGCAGCTATGCCTTTACCTAAACCAGAAAGAACTCCGCCAGTAACTACAATATATTTTCTTGTCGGGAGCATTATGTTTTAGGAGTGCTATTCCTTATAAAATCTTCTTTTCTCTAAAAGAAGGGTCGGAAAACTTATTATTTTCCTGACTTTCAGAACACCCGATTAATGATAACAAATGTATGGCCTACAATCCCACGATCCAAGAATATTTATATAGATTAAACTATTGATTTAATGAATGGGTCAACATCAAAATAAGGCAGCCATTAAACTAGTTGTCAGACACTATTTTAACTGCATACGCGCCGACTGGCGAGTGGTATTACCTGCTTTGCTTTTACCAGGTATAGGCAGTATCTTTGTTTTTTATGTACCTCCTTTGTTTGTCGGTAAAATTTTAGCTCAGTACGGCAGCTCTGGTGGATTAGTAACTAACCAAGTGTGGTCTTATGTAGCCTGGCTCGCTGCAGCTTGGCTGTTTGGTGAGATCCTCTGGCGAATAGGTATTCACTTTTTAGTAAAATCTGATGTTGCTGGTGTAAGCCGGCTTTATCTGCAAGCAATGGACTATTTACTGGCTAAAGATATTGCTTTCTTTAACAACCACTTTTCCGGTTCGCTTACCAAAAAAACAATTGGCTACGCCAAAAATTACGAAACTTTTGTAGACACACTTGCTTTCAATGTCAGTTCAAACGTTTTACCGCTTATTTTCATCATATACATCCTTTGGCAATTTTCGCCGTGGCTGGCCTTAGCGTTGTTTGGATTAACGATAATTACCATTATGATAATTGTTCCGCTGATTCGCCGTAGGCAAAAGTTAGTGGCTATCCGAGAAGCAGCAAGCAATGTAGTTGCTGGATATGTAGCAGATACCATCAGCAACATGCAAGCGGTACGAGCTTTTTCACATGAGCCTTATGAGACTGCCAATCATAAAAGAAATATCAAAGATTACATAGCTAAAGCTGAACGTTCTTGGCACTATCAAAATAGGCGAGTTGACTTAATGATTTCACCACTGTTTGTTTTTACCAACGTAGTTGGCTTAGTTGTTGCTCTGCTCGCTGGTCAGCGTGGAGCTAGCATTGAAGCAGTCTTTATTACATTCAGTTACTACAGCCGTTTTACCTTAATTATGTGGGAATTCAATCGCATTTATCGTCAACTGGAAAATGGGATCACCGACGCTGCGCAGTTTACCGAACTGCTGCTGGACAAGCCGCTTATTTATGACTTGCCCAAACCTCAAAAATTTAAATTCAGTAAGGGAGAAATTAATTTTAAAAATATTAGTTTTCGTTACGACGAAAATAAAGGAGAATACTTGTTTGATAATTTCAATTTGCAGATCAAACCAGGTGAAAAAGTAGGTTTAGTTGGTCATTCTGGCGGCGGTAAAACTACAATTACTCGTTTGCTGATGCGTTTTATGGATGTGGATGATGGTGCAGTTTTAATTGACGGACAAGATATATCCAAAGTGCGTCAGGCTGACTTCCGCAAACACATCGCGTATGTGCCGCAAGAATCAGTGATGTTCCATCGCTCACTGAAGGACAACATCCGTTACGGAAAACTTGATGCCAGCGATAAGGAAATAAGGCGTGCTGCTAAGCTTGCTCATGCCACTGAGTTTATTGAAAAATTACCGGACGGCTACGAAACACTCGTCGGAGAACGCGGGATTAAACTATCTGGCGGACAACGTCAGCGAGTAGCTATCGCCAGAGCTATGCTTAAAGATGCTCCAATCTTAGTGCTGGACGAAGCTACAAGCTCACTAGATTCTGAAAGTGAAAAGTATATTCAAGATGCATTGTGGAAATTAATGAAGAATCGCACTGCTATTGTGGTTGCTCATCGTTTAAGCACAGTGCAAAGAATGGATCGCATTGTAGTATTGAAAGAAGGTAAGATAGTAGAAGAAGGCACTCACAAAGAACTATTAGCTAAAAATGGAGTTTATGCTGGACTTTGGACTTACCAGAGTGGAGGGTTCATGGAAGAATAAATTTTCGCTGTAGCTTATTATTTCTTAACATCACACACTTTCAGGGCAATTTTATTTGATTGATAGACTATCGATACCATTAATAAAAGGATTCCCAAAGCTCCCAATTCCAATCCTTTGAAAGGCAGCACGCTCAAAAATCCACTGATCCCTAAAATACCTGCTAATCCTAAAGCGCAGGAAGAGCATGCAGGAGTAAGTATGCTAGTTATGATTCCAGACAAGCCTATGCCTGCGCTGTAGGTAATCTGTCTCCACAGTAAAAATAAGCTGAGTGAAAACACTATCCCGGAAAGGAGGGAAATGATCACCAGAAAGGATAAAGAGGTTGGTGACATAGTGCTGGGGACGCCGATGATTAAATTTAAAAAAAGACTTAGAGAAAACTCTGAGAATAATAGTTTGTAATTACGAATCGCCGCATTGAACGAAAAAACAAACAGGCTAAATAAGCCGCTGAAAAGGAAATATATCTTTTCAGAATATACTTCTCTGAAGGTGTCAGTAATCGCAGTTATGTGTTTCATATTTCTCAAAATGATTTTAAAAAAAGAGGAAAATAAAAAAGCATTTTTCTCTAGTTCATACTTTATGAACAATAAAAAAAATAAATTAAAAATTTAACTTCTAATTCAATTCAGCATCAATCACTTGCTTAAAGACTGAAAATGGCTGTGCGCCGCTAACCAGCTTTCCGTTGATTAAAAAGCCAGGTGTTCCTTGGATTCCTACTGCTGCACCATCAGCCATATCTTTTTGCACTTCTCCAGCCATTGCGCCAGAATCAAGGCAAGTATCAAACTTAGCGCTGTTTAAGCCCAAGGTCTTTGCATATTGTTTAAATCCGGTTACGCCACCTTGCACCCCTTGTCCAAAGAGCAGGTTGTGCATTTCCCAGTATTTTCCCTGCTCGCCAGCACATTCAGCCGCTTCTGCTGCTTTTTGTGCATTGGCATGGAAACCCAATGGGAAATCTCTGTAAACTAATTTGACTTTTCCGGTTTTAATGTATTCTTCTTCAATTGAAGGTAAAGTCTGTTGGTAAAATCTTTCACAAAATGGACATTCATAATCACTCCATTCTACGATGGTAACTTGAGCATCTTCATCGCCTTTTACAGCGTCGTCATCAAGCAATGCTTCCATATCAACGGCGGATGGGCTAGGATCAGGTCCACCTAATGATGGAGCTACTGTTCCTCCGGTTGCTCCATTTCCTAAATTTCCTTTGAATGCAACAACCGCTAATATAACAATCAAAACTACAGTAGTAATTTTCCAAAACATATCTCCGCTTTTCTGCGGTTTAGCTGTCTGTTCAACTTTTTGAATATCTTCCATAAATCCGAACCTCCACATTCTTATTTTTATTCTCAGAAAGGGTATTTGTATATATGTTTTTGGGTGCAGACCAAAAGCATTGCAAGGCCTAAAAGTTGAAAATTTTCAAGAAGGAACGTTCATAAACGCTCTTTTAGGAATACCTGCAGGGTTTTATCTTTTGGCTCGCGTTTAATCAGTTCTTTTTTTTCTAATCTCTGCAAAACTTGGCTTAATTTAGCTTTGGACATATCAACCCTTAATCGCAGCATATTCTGGGTGATGCCTTCTTCTTCGCGCACCACATTCAATACTTTTCTTTCAAATTCATCCAGGCCTTTAGAGAGAATAGAATACTTCTCTTCTCCTAATTTTCTGTCAGTATCTTTCTCTAGCCGTTCTATGATCGCTTCTTCCCCTTTGCTGAAAACGAGAAGATAAAATGCCAAGGCAAATAAAAATCCGAATGCGCCAAAGGCAAAATGAACTACACCTAAAGAGGTTTCAATCGTTCTACATCCTGCCTGCTGGAAACAGCCTAATGCTTTAATCTCTTGATTTAATGATTGGATCACTAATACAAAAATGCCTAGCAAGAACAAGGTTATAACTAGAATGAACACACCTACCTTTTTATTGTTCATACCTCTGTTTAAGATGATTCTTTTTATTAATATTGTGCAAAAAGTTATTATATCTCCCCTCCTCTTCTTTTATTTATGGTAAAAAAACAACAATACAAGGGCAAGACTTTGTACCGGTGTGAAGCTTGTAATTTTTTGTATAATCAGGAGGAGCTTGCTTTGGAATGCGAGGCGCACTGCAGGAAGCATAAAAGTTGCTCTTTAGAAATTACTGAAAAAGCAGTAAGTTATAAGTAAAAACTATTCATGAATAACAGCAAATTAATTAGCGCCGAGAGCGCACAATAAAAACAATAATCTTTTATTTTATAAATCTGCACCCAAATTAAGAACAGTGAAAATAATAACCCTGCACCAGCGGCCAATTTTATCAATAAAGCCAAAGAAATCGATAGCAATATCAAACCAGGCATAAAAAATAATATCAAAACTGAAATCAGCATAAATATATAAAATAATAATCCTAACACTTCATTTCTAACCCCAAAGATAGTTGACCACTTGCTTTCCGTCACCTTACTGCAATCATGGTCCAACGGACAGACCAGCGGAGAAGATTTATGGCCGTAATGCTTCCAGACTAAATATCCTGCGTCAAGCACACCACCTATTGCTAAGGTTATGAATGATGCAATGAAGGTAGTGCTCATTTTTTATAGTTTATGAAATATGAATAAACTAGAGAAAAATGTTTTATTTTTTTCCATTTTTCTCGTATTGCAGAACCCCCAAGGCAATTGCTGCCAATAATAATCCCGCGTCTCGGAAAATGATGTCCAATGCAGCCAGATTAAAGACTATTATCGTAGCTAAGTTTAACGCTGAAAAAGCCGCTGCATATTTTGTTTTCCATCCAGAAAGAAGCCATAATGCTAAAGTAAAGTTAAGTAAGGCATGAGCCCCCAATACTAATGATTCGGGCAATATATTTCGTACAAAATAAGGTATAAATCCTATCCACACTTCTGGCTGCAAGGCGGCATCTATTGCCACAAAGAGAAAAGGAACCGCTAAGGCAACCCGCAAAATAAAGGAAGCTAAACCAGAATAATCGCAGATTATTTTTTTCATATTTATCCAACAACAATAGTTCCGGTTAAGGATACGCTGAGGTGGTCATGATATCTCCAAGAACCTTTCTCGTTAAAAGTGAATGAAAATAATTCTCCCTGTGCTAAACCTAAGCAGGCGTCAAAAATATTTGTTTCTTCTGCTGTGCCGCACTTTTCAATGCCAGAGCCAGGATAAACTTTATGGGTGGGATGCATAGCTGATGCAGGCCAGTGTTTATTTGAATCTTCATTGATAAATGTTACAGTTGTTCCTGCTTTCACGGTTAAGGTCTTTGGTTCAAAACCGGATGCGGAGATTTTTACAATAGAACTTGGTGCCGGAGCATCCTCAGTCAATGTCGGTTCTACAGAAGCATTTTCAGAAAAATATTCTGCTGTCTCAATCACTACTGGTTTTTCCATTACTTTTGGTGTTGGAGCGCAGGCCGTAAGCAAAATCCCCGTAATTAAAACTGCAAACAACAATAATCCTCTTTTCATAAAAAGAAAGAAATAAAATGTGTATATAAAAGTTGTTAAAATTTGGCACTATTTTATTTTTCAGTAATGTACAAAATCACTCACTTTTCTAATTGCGCTAGATAATCGTACGTAATATGTCAGCTTCTTTGAACCACTTGTAATTGCTGGAAAATGTTTAT
>CAYRMP010000038.1:0-11650 GCA_964425545.1 uncultured Methanosarcinales archaeon
AAAAAGTCAAGAACATTACTTTTGTTAATACTTCTGTAAAGGAACTCAAGAATCTCCCCCATAAAGAATATGATATAATTCTCAGTGCCTGGGTTGGCCTGCATTATAGCAAGGAACTACCTAAAGTACTTGGCAAGTTGCACAAATTGTTAGCTAAAAACGGAACTCTCATTATTATCGAAGCCTACCAAGATTCAGAATACGTCAAGATTCTCAATCTTATAAGGCCAAAAGTTACCAAAGTCAGAGAGAAACAAAGCGAATTAACCAGTTTGCTGTTTAAAACTTTCAAGAGCGTAGACGAAAAGATTGTTTCCACGCGATATGTCTTTCCGTCTTATGAAAAGCTGGAAGAAACCTTCAAGATTGAACTGGTCTATGAAGAAGGCTCTGCCTGGCACGACAAAGATAGCAAGAAATTACGGAAATATGTAGATGAAAAAGGCAATCTGGAAGTTGGGGAAGCCTTAGTCATGTGGACTTGTAAAAATTCTTAAAATCAACTAATCAGTTGATTTTGACCTTCTAGTTCTACTCAAGGCATATATACTAATTCTAAGAAAAGAATAGTAAGAGGTGGTAGCCAACGAGGTTACCTGGTGGAAAAAACAATATTGCGGTGGATCAGCAAAGTTCAGTATCGCAAAGGTACGCCCTATCTTTCATTGATTAAGCATCTGGGCAAGGAGCATATTCTCAGCAAAGGTAATGATATAGAATGCCAATTAGTTCTCTTGGATGGGAAGCTGAAAGTGGTTATTGAATTGGAGTGATCGAGTTTAATCGTAGGTTATATTCTCGCCTAAAAGGTAACAATGATGGCTGGGAAGCCCAATGAGAAATAAAATCTCAGCAAACTATTTAAACAACCTTCTAAAGGAAATTTATGCAAATGAAGATAACAAAATTGAAGAAGAAATGCAAATTAGCAATTGTCATAATTAAGTCATTTTTTAGAAAAATACTTCTTTTTGTAAAGAATAAAACTATCCATATAGCAAAATACATTTGGAATTTCATAAAAGATTATTTTAGAACACTATTTCCTGATTATTCAAAAATCAGAAGAGACGCAGGAATAGGTGATGATAGAGTAGAGGAAATTAAAAAAGAAGAAGACAAAATCAGAAGCAAATATTTTATTTATGAAGGCATATTGCTACTTTTACTTTTTATTATGGGTAATTCTATAAGAAAGGTGATTGCTAAAAATATCACTCCTCCAGTAACTGTTTTATATTTGAATTTACAAATGTGGGGACTATTCATTGGTTTAATTGGAACAATTCTGCTAGCAAAGGGATTTGTTCGAAATAGAGATCAACTCGCATTGGAATCTGCTACAAATTGAGACTATAACCCTCATCTTACTAAATCGCTTATTTACACTAAATTTGATACAATGATGGGATTGATTTTTTTTTTTTTTTTCTAGTTTTGCAAATTATTGCCTTGGTATTATCATCGTTAGGATGAGAATATTCTCATCATTTAGAACACACTTTGGGTGAGGGTTACAACTAAATATTCTTTCTTAATCCAAACAGAATATGAAAACAATTAGTCCTCTCACTAAACCATTAATTGTACATGGTAGAATGATGTACGACGATTATTCCGGAGCGTATGCCATTATCCGCTTCAAAAGAAGGGTTCTTGACTTCTTTTCTCAGCTGTATTCAGACGAAGAATGGATGTACCAATTGGAATATTGGCATGATTACAAAACGGCGGAAGATCGTATTAAGGAAGCAAATGCAAAAGGAGAAGGAATTCCTATCCTTCTCTTTATTCAAAAGAGTAAAGATGCAAACCGATAAGAAACTACAAGAAAGAATGCGGGCAATACGTACTGAAATGTACAGAGAAATAGATGTCATTATCACAAAAGCAGAAGAAAAAATACTCCAACTGCAAAAAGAAATACCATGAAAATTCAATCTACCATACATGAAATCGGAAGAACCAGAGTTTTTCCTATTAAGATTTCTATCTTTGAAGAGAGGATGCTCAAAGATAAAGCAGAAAAAGAAAAAAAATCAATTGCGGCTCTTATACGAGAAGGATATCTCAGCAGAGTACAACATATTCCTACCTTCTCAAAATGTAAACACTAATGCCTTACTCCCCCTTCAAATAACTTCTCCATGCGAGCTAATCGTTGTAGTAGTTCATTATTCACCATTTGACCATGCGCTTGAGTCATCTCTTCAATTTTCTTCCTATCCAATGGCCGTTTACAGTTTGTACAAAATTCAGCAGTAAAACCATTTTTGTAGGAACAAAACATACACTGTTTCACCGCAGAGTTTAGCTCTGTTGTTTTCTTGGCAACTAATCCCCTCTTTTCTAGCTCTATCTGCAATGCATCTTCCTGGTTGGACATATCATAAATTCGTAATTGCTTGGTTGAGGTCCAACGCGCTTTCCGCTGGATTTGTAAATCGCTATCGCCTCGCTGCCGACAGAACGTAACTCCATTTCTCTTAAGACTATAGCAGGTTACATTTTTATCGATGCCTAGCGACTTACAGGCATGTTTAAGGTGCTTGTTAACGTTTCCATTAGTCATCTGCTTATACAAATTCCTATTTCCCTGGTTGATAAAGAAAAAGGCATCAGGGTTATTCTTGAAAGGGTGTTTATTATACCACTCGACAATATACGGAAAAGAATCAATACTTTGCAAGAAACCAGTGCCTTCCTTTCCATGTTCACTAATCCAAATTTTCGCGAAAGTATCGTAGAATTCGTAGTTTCTAATTCTTGTGTACAGTATTTCCTGCGGTCTGCCAAGGGATTCCATTGCTAACATGATATACGCCTGTAACCTAATATCCCCTGAGAAAAAGTTTAGAATCCGTTGGAACTCTTCCCAGGTTAATCTATCATTGCGTAATTTTTGTTTGCTTTTATCAATACTGGGCTTAAGATGCCGTACTGGATACGGGATTAATGTTTCGTCAATTCTGTCGTATTCATCTTTTTCCGGAAAGAGTATCTTCCAAAGATATTTTACATCACGAATAAGATCTTCTTTACTTTTAACGGTCTTGTTAACTACATGTCCAGCAGCAATGACTTTATTGATATCGTCTCTATCACAAACTGCTAAATCTTTCTCGATAACGAAGGTTACAAATTTTAATACCTGAAATACACGATATCGTCGTATATAGCTACCATCTCGCGCCTCAAAATATGGAATGAGATTTCGGAAATATTGTAGATTCACTGAACTCTTGCAATAATATTTCCAGCTTCTTCCCATCTTATGCCGCTCGGGTAAAGAATCAATATGAGCAACAAAATAGTCGTATCTTTTTTTATTTCCGTAGATGTCATCTTCTGCCATGTAGTTCTCCAGAACCACCAGAAGTCTTATTTAAAGGTAGGGAATACCTGAATATCTTGCCATTTCCCGCATTGGAATGGAAGGTTAATTCGGCAGTTTGCCCTTATAAATAAACCGTCTCCGACTAAGAATAGAAGGTAAATGCGGGGGACGTGACTTTCGTGCAGCGAACCTTATCTGCCCTGGTTATGGGGTTTCCGAAGGAATGCCCCACTTGACAAACTTGCATAGGTTACTTGCATTCGAACACGCGAACCCACTAAGGGACTAGCCGTTTGTGACGTAAGAAACAAACCTCAGAAGGCTTTGTCCTTCCCGCCGCCTCAAGCTAGCGGATTTGGCCGCTCTCCCACCCCCGCATAAGCGATTATAGTTTATATCCTGATTTAAAAGTTTAACTGAATTATGACGCAGAGATAAAATGACAAACTGATTTTGGAATATTTTATAAAATAGGAACGAATTTTAGGTATGTTTATGGCGGCTGTAGTATAACGGTTAGTATCGAGGACTGTGGAATTTTTGCAGCTATCCTTGGGAGGGAGTTCGATTGCCTGCTACACTAGGCGAACGTTGTCAAGTGGGATTTCAACAATCCCACGAGCAAGCCTTATGGTGTTGCTGGTCGAAAGTCTCCCCAGCCGCCCTCTTTTTTTACAAAAGCTTTAAATAAAAAGTATACTTTTTGTATTTTATGGCAACAATTATCCGAGTTGATTGTATTCACTGTCAGTGATTTTTCTAGTTGCTCGAATATTCTTTTGAGTGAAAATAAAGAATTAGATAGTCCTATCTTTTTTCATCATCATTGCTGATTCTCTAGGTTATGGTCTAGAGTTCTTTGAAATGTTTAAACTAAGCCATCCGGGCTCTAAACGGGGAGAAATAAGAAAAATGGAACCAAAAATTGAAACTGAAAATGTAAACGTTGAGGCTAAGGCGCAAGAAAGTGCTGAATGCCTTCACCAATAAGCGATATAGTGACAAGTACATTTTACGTTCTTTGCAAAAAGGATCCTTAGTTGTCCCGCAAGGAAAAAATTACGTTGAGGATAAGACGTTATTTCTTTTTGATGATGTTAGTGCTCTAGGCGTTTGCTATCCTCAGATGTTAGTTGATTTGTTGCAAGAATTCAATAAACCTTTTACAATATTGCGGGCAGAGGAACTAGCAGCTGACCTCGTATCCATCCTTCCGACTGATAAGGATATTGCTGTAGTAAGTGGGGGAGGAGTACTAACTTATCTTTTTCTCAAAAGAGCAGGATATCAAGGAGAGTTAAAAGATATTATTGAAATAGAGAGAAAGTATGAACAAGGAAAACCATTATGTCAATTGAAAAGTACCCCCTCATTTGTTCCAGATTTAGTCTTAGATGATATCATTGCCAGCGGAAAAACAGTAGACGCCTTTCTGAAAAAAAAATCCAGTCCGAAAATTGAGATAGCTTGTTTAGTCGCAAGTACAAATGTTCCTAAAGGAGCTAGGGGAGAAAGAATTAGGGGGGGTTCAACGTTTGGAAATGTTGAGCGTTTATATTGTTCTCAGCTAGTGAATGGGACACTAGATCAAAATAAATATAATCGGAAACCGGCGATACTTTCACTAAGGTACTTGCTCACAAAAGCTGTTGATAATGATGATTATAGGGAAGGATACTTAGCAAAGAAATTCGGGGGTTATGAATCGGCGAAAGAAATAGCTTCTTTGGTAAAAGAAATTAATTGCACCCCCATAAGTCTTTTACGGAAAGATCCGAGAATCTTTTTGAAACGATATGGAGGAATATAAAATGAGAATAGCACAGGTAGGAATAATTGGTCCAGAAGAAAAAAATATGGGGAAAGATTTCAAAGAACGTTTTCTTTCTCTTTCTTTTGAAATTGGGAAAAAAATTGCTGAAAGAGGAGGTATTTTGATCACGGGAGGCTGTAGTGGAATTGCAGAAGCGGCATGCCGGGGAGCACAGGAAGTAGGCGGAATTACTGTAGGAACTCCTGGTCCTGAGAGGGGTTCTTCAGTTTCAAGTGTGGTGGTGGAGATTTGTACTCCCATAAATGTGGGCGACTACCTCTTTGCAGGAACACTTAGTAGTGATGTAATAATTGTTTTTCCTGGCGATGCAGGAACTTTAGCAGAGATAGCTATAGCTTATCGTTATGGAAAACCGCTGGTGTTGCTCCAGGGAGTTAGCGATGGATTGTTAGAACGGCTGTTTTGCAAGGTACAGGAAAACTATCCTCAATATGTGGTAAAGGATGCAGATGAGGCCGTTACAGTAGCAATGAGAATAGCAGAAGAAAAGCTTAATAAATTAAAGGAGAATAGGTGATCAATATGGAATTACAAACTGCTAAAGGAGTCCGCGATTTATCACCTGCAGAAAAAATACTGAAGAACAAAGTAGTGAATACTATTTCTAAAACATTTGAATTATATGGGTTTACACCTTTAGAGACCCCTATTTTAGAAAGATATGAAACTCTCGCAGCTAAATTTGCCGCAGGCGCAGAAAGTGATGTGCTAAAAGAAACGTTCACCTTGAAAGATCAAGGTGATAGGCAGCTAGGGTTGCGGTTTGAAATGACCACCTCGTTGGCAAGATTTGTTGCCCAGAATCCTGCTTTGAAGATGCCGTTTAAAGTATATCAGACCGGACCAGTATTTCGTGATGGTCCTATTAAAACCGGCCGTGAACGAGAGTTCTGGCAGGCCGATGCTGATACCATCGGAACAACTTCTATGTTAGCAGAAGCGGAAGAAATTTCCCTATTGTGTGATGTATTTAGGCAGTTAAAGTTTAAATTTGTAATTAAAGTAAATAATAGAAAAGTGTTGAATGGTATCCTCAAGCAAAGCGGAATCACTGAAGTAAGGGAAGCGCTGATTGCTATCGATAAACTAGATAAAATCGGAAAAGCTGGCGTAGCAGAAGAATTGAAGCAGCGAAAATATTCTGCGGCGCAGATCAATAAGGTTTTTATCTTGCTTAATAAGGAAGCGACTCTTTCATCTTTAAAGAAAAAAATAACCGACCCTGAAGGAGAGCAAGGATTAACAGAATTAGAAGAACTTTTTAGATATCTGAAGATAATGAAAATAAAGGAAGTAGAATTTGATCTTTCTCTGACCAGAGGACAGGCGTATTACACCGGAACAGTTATTGAAGCATATCTAAAAAATAGCACCATTACTTCTTCTATTGCTGGCGGCGGAAGGTATGATAATATTATTGGAAATTTTATGGGCGGAGGAAGAGAAATCCCCGCAGTAGGAGTTTCTTTTGGTATAACTCCAATCATGGAGCAGATGAAAGTAGAGAACAAAATAAAAGAGAAAACTCCAGCAAGGGTATTAGTAATTCCCATTAACACTGTCTCCGAATCATTGAAGATTGCACAAGAATTACGTGAAAATGGTATTGCTACAGATTTTGCCTTAGGCAAGAAAGGAGTGAGCAAGAATTTAGAGTACGCGAATGTTCTGGGAATACCCTATGCAGCAATTATTGGCGAAGAAGAATTGAAGAAGAAGAAGATTATGTTAAAAGAGATGAATTCTGGTACGGAACAATTGTTGTCTTTAAAAGATTTGGTTAAGAAGCTGCAGTGAGAAGATCGTGAAAAGAGAAAATTTATTGAAATTAATTGGAATTAGCGCTGTAGTTCTGTTAATCTTAAATTTGATTCTGTTTGCATTGAGAATAATCAATGGTCTGGTGTTCTGGGCAGTTATTATTATTGGAGCAGTGTTTGCATTTAAAGTGCTGCCGAAGATGAAGAAGTGAACTACCGCTCGTCCTGTTCAATCCGAGTATACACGATAGGCTTATCCTTTACAATCATAGAATGTTCAAATTGTGTCACAATTCCGCCGGAAACTTCCACTAATGGCGGATAAGAATGAACAATCCCGAGCTGTTGTAATTCACGCATGCCTAAAGCTACTGGCCCTTTGCCGAACTGCCGCGTAAGCCATCTGGTAGTGAACGATAAACCATTCTGCGGCTTAACATATTCCAATATTTTTTTTGCGTGGGGTGAACGCACCCCTCTTTCCCGATCGACCATGAAAATGGTAGCGGGGCCTTTTTCTTTGATCAATCCTTGTCCATTAGTTACGAATGGTTCGATGGCAATCTGCCAGCCTTCTTTCAATTCCGTTTTATCTTTGTTGTTAAAACTAGGGATAGAAGTTCCCCCGTGTACTTGATAACGTCCAATAGTGTGTCCGGAGAGGTTTTTTACAGTAGTGAATCCGAGCGCTTCTGCTTCAGAAAATTGTGCTTCTCCTAACTGCCAGAGTGGTGTTCCTGGACGGACTAATTTAATTGCTGATTTGAGCGCATTTTGCGCCGCTTTAACCATATCTTGATGTTCATTAGAAGAACCAACAATGAAGGTCATAGCATTGTCAGCGAGATAACCATTTATATGCACACCTGTGTCTATTTTGATAACATCGCCCTCTTTTGATACAGAGGCATCATCTTCGGTGGGACAGAAATGGGCAGCAGTATCATTCACAGCCATCTGAACCCAGGCGATTTGTCCGCCGAGTTGTTTAATACGTTGTTCACAATAATCCATGGTTTCAAGAAATGATACGCCCGGTTTAGAAAGTTTTTTTGCTCCTTCATGTTTTACTTGCGAGGCAATTTTTCCGGCTTGTAGGAGCATTTTTTCGACTTCTGGATCCATGGCCGATAGTTAGAAGAGAATTATATAAATGTTGTTGTCTTCTATATTTCCAAAACACTTAAATAATATTGCTTATTTTTCTTGCTCGCAATTAAAACAAATGTTCCGTTTTTCTTGTTAATACTTGCGGAGTTGATGATTATGGCAATAAAGAAAGAAACAGTTATTACGAAAGGCGATAAAGTAAAAGTTGATTACACCGGCACATTTGATGACGGCACAGTATTTGATGCTTCAGAAAAGCATGGCCAGCCATTAGAATTTAAAGTTGGTTCTGGTCAAGTGATTAAAGGTTTTGATGATGCTGTAGTCGGAATGAAAAAAGGACAAGAAAAAAAAATAGTTATTCCTCCGGCAGAAGCATATGGTGAATTTAAGGCTGAACTGCATAAGAAAGTACCGCGAAAGCAACTGCCTCAAGATCAGGAACCTAAAGTGGGAATGATTCTGGCAATAGGATTGCCAAACGGACAGCAGTTTCCTGCGCGCATCATTACAGTAACTACGGAAGATGTTACCATCGATTTGAATCATCCTCTAGCGGGAAAAACCTTGCATTTCAAGATAAAAGTTGCAGAGGTTTCTGCTTAATTTTTCTTTTAATATCAGCACAGTTACTAGTAAAGATTTATAAATAAAGTGTTGTTCAAATGATAAAAGTAAGATTAGGGAAAAGCAATTCCCTAGTTCATTAGGAGGAGTAATTTAAAATGGAAGGAACAGTAAAATGGTTTGATGGAAAGAAAGGCTACGGATTTATTGTGGCAAGTGATGGTCAAGAATACTTTGTCCACTTCACTGCAGTACCTAAAGGTCTGCGATTGCGTGAAAATGATAAAGTATCTTTCGATTCTGCAGATACAGAACGAGGAAAGCAAGCTCAAAATGTTCAGCTGCTTGAAAAAGGTTCTGCACCAGAACGAAGTCCTATGCGCAAAACTTCAGAAGAAGAAGAAACTGAAGAAAATTACTAATTTTCTTCTTTTATTTTTTCTTTTTTTAATGTATGTAATATAAACTATACGTTGCTTTTTCTTCCGATGGAAAGTAATTTCTTGGTTGTCGATTAAAAATCAAATTCTACCAAAATCATCTTCATAGCGGGTAATATCATTTTCATCAAAATTACCCAAGGATATTTCTAAGATGCGGACAAGTTCTGTTTCTGATGAAAGCCGGTGTTTTGCTTTTTTTGGTACAACTACCTTATCTCCTTTATTGAGACATCGTTTAATTCCGTTAATCTCTGTAACTACGCCATCATCCAAAGCAACCCATAATTCTTCCCTCTGCTGATGGGATTGCAGGGAAAGACGCTGCCGCGGTTTTACTTCTAATATTTTGACCGTGCTGATCTGATTGGCAGTAAATTGTTCAAAAGATCCCCATGGTTTTCTGATAAGAGAAATATTATTGAGCACTTCTATGGCGCGAAGCTGCTGTAAAGTTTCTTTAGGTGATTTTATGGAGATGCAATCAACAATTTTTGCTGCCGGGAAGTCATTTCCCTCGGGGCAGATTTTATCACCAAAAAAAAGGATGCTGTCAAGAGGGATATTCTGGTGTTGAGCAAAAGCCCTTATGCCCCATTCTTTATCTAGTCCTTTTCTAGTTACATCGATAGAAGTAGTTCCGCCAATCTTAAGATCATATTTATTCTCATCGAGATGATTTTTAAGAAAAGCGACCCATTCTTTTCGCTTTGCTCCGTCGGGATCATAAGCTGCTTTTAGTTCAGATGGCGCATGCCTTCCGATGGCAGAAAGGGTGATTTGTGATTCCCGATCCTGCAGCTGATCTTTTTCTGACGTTAATGATTTGATGTTGTAATTAGCAATCAGCTTTTTCAAAGCGGCAATAATTTCTACTTTTTCTTCCGGATTGAAAGAATGGTTGTAAATGTTTTTCATTGCATCTCCTTCTATCACTGAATAATTTGTTCCAGTGGTGGCTAGAAGGTGGTGTTTTTCTTTTAGTTGCGAAGAGATCATATTGCGGAGATCTTCATTTTTAGTGCCGCTAATAAATGCAAATTCGTACCCTAGCTTAGTCATGCGTGAAATCTGTTCGGCCATCTCCGATGAAATAACTTGGCAGCTTTCACAGATAGTGTCATCAACATCGGCAATAATCACTTTTTTTTCTTTTAGATTTAAATCAGGTTTAAAGAAAGCATTAGCACGATGATATTTTTCTAAAGTATCGGTGGGGAACCATTGGCCTTGATGAATATAAGCAGCAATTTTTCCTTGTGGCGCAAGTTTTTCAAAACAATCTTTTTCCAAGGAAGATTTTCCTTCCGGCAGGAATTTCAAACAAACGGGATCAATAATAAACGCTCCGGCGTTTATCAGGGTAGAGGGAGCATCTTCCCGTTTTGGTTTTTCTACGAAGGTGATAATCTTATTTTTATCCAGTTTGGCTACACCAAAGTTTTCTACATCGTCACGGGGAGTTAGAGCCATGATTAAAGGTGTTCCTACAGATAAAAATTCTCGTTCCATACGCGAAAAATTTACATCCATGAGGTTATCCCCCCACAATAAGAAGAATGGTTTGCCTATACATTTAGAAGCCAGCTTGACTGCGCCGCCTGTTCCCAAAGGTTCGGTCTCTAGAACGTATGAAATCGATACTCCCCAAGAAGCCCCGTCTCCAAAATATTTCTCTACTTGTTCGGCTTTGTAACCAATAGAAAGGATGATATTACGGACACCATGTTTTTTTAGTGATTTTATAACATGTTCAATAATCGGTTTCCCGTGTATGGGCAGCAAAGGTTTAGGGGTAAATTCGGTAAGAGGCCTAAGTCTAGTTCCTAAACCGCCGGCAACGATTAATGCTGTGTCTATCACAAAAGCTCGATTAATCTTAGATATTTAAATCGTTATGAAAAAGTAATCGTAATCATTAAAAAACATCCCGTTTTTAGGTTTTCTTCTCAGAAAACTTTATAAATAACCCATTAATTAAACACCACGGACGGCCACAGGGGCGTGGTTCACCCGTTCCCATTTCGAACACGGAAGTTAAACGCGTCTCCGTACTGGGGTAGTACTGCATTAGCGTGCGGGAATCCCGGTAAGCTGTCCATCTTTTCAAGCCTATTTTTTGATTCTCTTGTCCCACTCTCACCGTGGACAAGTTCGGCTAAGGTATTTAAGCAAAATCATTTACGTAATTTCATGCTAATTTGTTTAATGAATAAAAAAATAAAAGAAGAAGGAAAAGCTAATACTTTTTTAGTTAGCCCTAAGGGGCTAATACATCTGCCATTAGTTAAAACATCAGCTAAAGCGGGGTATATGGAACCTAAAAAATAAAAATATTATCCCTTCTTCCTTACACAGGCAATGTATTCAAAACTTTCATTGTCAACATACTTAAATGACACATATCCCACATCATCTACCTCAAACAGCCCTTGCAGGAGAGACCTAAATCTATCTTCTGATTGCGGACAATAACAGAGTCGTGGTTCTTCTTTCCCACTATTTCCCCGATATTCATAAATCTCATTTCCTACTAGAGTTGCATGTTTAGAAAAATCACTGCCTGGTCCGTTAATGTCTATAATCATTTTTGCACCTGGTT
>CAYRMP010000039.1:0-11443 GCA_964425545.1 uncultured Methanosarcinales archaeon
AGACACCGAGGTAGTTGTTGAGTACCGAACAGAGGCTGCTATGGTTGCATCCTTTCCAGGACAACCGAACTGTCCACGTATGATTTTATAAATAAAGAAGAGTATAAATATGTTTGTTACCCCTTAATAATAAGTAACAATAAATTTTATAAAGAATCTACCATCTTATAACCTTATGAAAATCTTGGCGTTAAGCGATGTACATGGAGATAGGCTCTTTGTCCAGGAAATGGCGGAAAAAGGAGCCGAAGAAAAAGTAGATTTAGTGCTCTTGGCAGGAGATTTAGCTAATAACGACGGAAATACTGAAGGCTTAGTAGGTCCGTTCAAAGAAAAAGGTTTGGAAGTAGCAATCATTCCGGGAAATCACGAAGGTCTGGCGGAAGTGAACTTTCTCAGCGAAAAATACGGCATTAAGAATCTTCATGGATATGTCATTAAAGTGGGGGATATTGGAATTTTTGGATGTGGTTATGCGGACGTTGGGATCCATCAATTGTCAGAACAACAATTTTTTGAAACATTGAAAAAAGCCCACAATTTACTAAAAGATGTAAAAAAGAAACTTATGGTTACTCACGTTCAGCCCAGCGACAGCCTGATGGGTTTAGGAATATTTCCGGGAAGTGAAGGAGTTAGAAAAGCAATAGAAGAGTTTAAACCAGATTTGCACATCTGCGGACATATCCACGAAACTCACGGCATCGAAGAAGTCATTGGTTCAACCAGGGTAATTAATGTCGGAAAGACCGGGAGGATTATCGAGTTATAACGTCCCATGTCCATCGAAATGATTATCAGGGCTTTTTCTGCGCAGAAGGGATATACCCTTGCAGAAAAACATTCCGGCTTTGAAGGAAAAAGAGGCAAAAGAGAAGAATTCTTTTTTGATTCTCTAAATGATTTAGAACAAGTGCTTTTTCTGAAATCATTTGCCTTGACAGGGGTCTCAGAAAGTTCTGTTTACGTTATTTTTTCTTCTTCCAAAAAAGAACTTTTAGTTTCGGTACGTTACGGCTGCTTACGGGATTATATTAGTCAGCTTTCATCTTCAGATAAGCCGCTGTTAGTTGATTTGCGGAAGAAATTAGAAATTAAATTAAAACAGAAACATCTCCCAGCAGATTGGATCGAAGAAACATATACTGAGTTTTTAAGATTTAATATTTATCATCTCTTGAATAGATTCTATCCTTAGATCAGGAAATTATTTAAACCACCTTTCATTATAATTAAGTATGTTAAAAGATTGTCCGGAATGTCACAAACCTTTGCATGATGGCCAGCACAAGTACGCTGATGGCTTGTTTAAAGTACAGTATTGCAAGAACTGTGGATTTAGAAAGGAAACAGCCCTAGAAGAATGATTCTCAGTTAAGAGCCCTTAAGACTTTTTCTTGAAATAATCTTTTTGTAAGCTGTTCTATATCTTCATCAACTTCAACGGACATCGAATCTGAAAAACAAATACCTGACTTTGAAAATTCTTCCATCATCAGGCTAATAAAACCGCTGCTTTTATTTTCTTCACTTTTATAGGGATAATTATTTTTATTTTTACAGTATTCTTCAAATCTTTGTTCAAGAATATCTGGAACGCTCTCCCAGATTGATTTAGTTATAAAATCTACATTTTGGATATCAGAGAATCCTTCTAGTTGTTTAAATGCGTATCTTTTATTTATTTCATCAACTACAACAACACCTATCGAAATAGAATTATTAGAATTATTAGAACTATCAGTCAAATCCAAGCAATAAAGAGCAAGAGCATACTGCATTAAAATCACCCAGTTATAACCCCATCCCCTTTGGTAATTTACCACCCCTCTTCTGCATCACAACCTTTTTAGCAAGTAAAAAGTTTGAACAAAATCCTTTCAAGTGAGATTTCGCTTCGTTCAATCTCACGATCATAACCCCATGCCTTTCGGCATTTTTCCACCCATCTTTTTCATCATTTTGTTAATGTCTCCTTCGCCTTTAAACATCTTCATCAATTTCTTACTCTGTCGGTGTTGCTTTAGTAATTCACGAACTTCCCCAACATGCAATCCTGAACCTGCGGCAATACGATCTATTCTTTCTGCAGAGATTATTTCCGGCTCTTCCAATTCTTCTTTGCTCATACTATCCATAGCATATTTCCATTTCTCTAATTTTCCTTCCTGTACTTGCAGCATTTCTTTAGGCATCTTTAAGGAACCCATGCCGGGAATCATTTCCATGATTTTACCAAAGGAGCCCATTTTTTTCAGTGACTGCATCTGCTGGTATAAATCTACCAGATTAAAATCACCTTTAAGAAATTTTTCCTGCATATCTTTTGCTTTTTCTTCAGTGATTACTTCTCTGGCTTTTTCTAATAAGGATTCTAGGTCACCCATGCCAATAAGCTTGCCGACGAATCTTTGCGGATGGAACAATTCTAAGTCGTCTTGTTTTTCTCCAACTCCAATAAACACGATTGGTGCTTTAGTTACGGCACAAGCAGATAATGCACCCCCTCCTTTTGCAGTACCTTCTAATTTGGTAACAATTACCCCAGTTACTCCGCAAGTATCGTGGAACGCTTGTGCTTGCTTCTGGGCTGCTTGCCCCAAATCGGCAGAAATCACCAATAATTTTTCCTCTGCCCGTACAGCTTGATGGAGACTATTCAATTCTGAAATCAACTGGTCGGACAATGCATCTCTTCCTGCAGTATCGACAATAACAAGGTCATATTCTTTGATTTTTTTTTCAAAAGCAAGATAGATATTTACGGGATCTTTTTCCTTCTTGATACCCAAGAAATCTACACCAACATCCTTTGCCAATTGTTCTAACTGGTCGTAGGCGGCTGGTCTCCAGGTATCGGTTTGCATTACTGCGACTTTATATCCGCGCTTCTTGTAAAATTTAGCTAGTTTTCCAGCAGTAGTGGTTTTACCGCTTCCAAACAATCCTACCAGCATTATTTGAGTGGGTTTTTTTGAAATCTTTATTTCATGCGCTTCTTTGCCCAAGAAATTGGTCAATTCATCATATACAACTTTAATCAAATGCTCTCGCTTGGTGATTCCTGCAGGAGTATTCTCAGAAGCTCGCTCCTTGATTTTTTTGCTTAAATCAAATACCAGTTGAACATTGGTGTCGGATTGTAATAGGGCTCGCTGAATATCTTTTACTAGTTCATTGATGAGCTTTTCATCTACAAAAAGAGACTTACTTATCTTGCTTAAAGTGTTCCTCAGGGAATCTCCTAATTTTTCTAAAACCATGCTATTTAGAATAGTGGATTTTATTTAAATGTTTGTTGAGGAGAATAAAGAAATATAAAATAATATTAAATCAACAAAAAATCACTCAAAATGCCTTCCTCTTCTCGGTCCGGATTTAGGCGCAGTATAGCTGAACCAGTCTTCCTTGGTAATAGGATGGAAGTGATCTGCTTCCTCAATTAAAGCTTTAGCAGTAGTTTCTTGAACTGCGGCAATTTCAATCCGCACTCCTTCTGATTTTAAGTGAGTTACTAAATCAAGATAATCGGAATCCCCGGACATGATGATGATAGTGTCAACTTTTGAGGAAAGTTGGGTTGCTTTGATGGACAAAGGAATATCTGCAGACTTATGGCAGGGGACGACTGAACCATAATACATCTCGTGCAGTCTTTCTGCCAGTTTAGAAGATATATTTTGTCCTTCCCTAAAATAAATTAGCCTGTTTAATCCCCGTCCATTAAGCAGTTTAGGGATAAGTGTATCAAAATTAACCATGGTATTGGTAGATTTACTTTGCTCATGGATGCTCCGCTCGATATTATTTCCGTCGCAGAGAATAGCCACAGATTGGGTAATAAGAACTTCTTTATTTGTCATATGTTTCACCTTTTTTTAAAATATAAATGAGCCTGCAGGGACTTTCGCGCCCAGTCACACTAATAAGCTATGTCGCGGGGTCAAGCGAAGCGCGTGCCCCACTTGAATACGACTCGCCTAGTGTAATTGGCATTCGAACCCCGATTAACCGGTCCGAAGCCGATTGTGCTATCCGTTACACCACAGGCCCATAGGTTCTGAATATTTATGCTGTTTTAAAAACCTTCGGGTTTTTAATCTTCGGCTGAGGCCCGCGGTTTTAAAATCTGCTTTTTCCACCAGTATATCTACTGGTGGTGAATCGACGATTTCATCTCGATTGGAAAAAGCAGGGTCGGAAAACAGACCCGAGCGAAGCTTTGCGAACAAGTGAGTAAAGTAACGAACGAAGTGACTCGACGAGCATGCCGCTGGCCTATTGACCAGCGGTGGTCAGTTTTCTTTGACACGCCGCAGTCTAGAAACAAATATAAATTGCCTTAACTTAGCTTTTACAATGAGACCAAGATCAGGATTTCTGCGCTTTTATCTTTATTGCACCATCATAATCGGTCTGCTGGGATTAACTGACGCTTTGTTAACTTTCTTGAAAAGAACTCCCCTGCTCTATGTTAGAATAGTTACTTTAGTCTTATTTTTGTTCGTTTTCTTCAACATTTTGTCCATAGCATTATTTCGCCGCCAAAATTTAGAAAGGATTGTATACGTTCTGCCTATCTACCATATTGCCAGTTATGTGCTTTTTCTTTCTCTGGGTTTGTATCTGACTTTCACAGCGATTATTCCGATTGGGCTGAGTTTTGTTCTTATGGGTCTCCAAGCTGTATCTTCTCTGTTTGAATTTAGTTTTAGTATTTACTTGCTTCAGAAATTTGACTTTTCTCCCATTCAATAAATTCTTTAAGTAAATCATTATTATCCATGCGGATAGAATAATCAATATTATCTAATTTTTTGTTTTCTACAAGAGTAATAAAATTTTTCTTCTTCTTTTCAGTCCATTGTTCAAACAGCTTAGCTGTCTTGCAGAGATATCCAGTATCGCAATGTCCTGTCCGCAGATCTTTTCCTCTTTGTGCAGGGTGCAATGGGCAAATAAAACGGCTTTCCTTTTCAATTAAATTCCTGCACACACCATTACGAAGATCTCTTGATGGTCTTCTGTCCCTGAATAGTATCAATTCTTCTTCATTTTTCGGATTAGCGTGATTGAATTCCAGATTATTTTTGAAAATGGCTTGTTTAATCTTTTCTTTAGATTCAAAATCATGTCCGCAGCAGCCCATGCAGCCGCCGTTAAGTTGGCATAATGGCGAGAAGACCACCTACATCTCCTCTGGTGCCTGGATACCTAACATATTCAATCCATTCTCCAATACTTGGCGTACACAGTCAACTAACAGCAATCTTGATTTAGTCTGATTCTTGTCTTCTGACAATACTGTACATTGGTGATAGAATTCATTAAATGCCTGAGCTAAGGCGATTAAATAATGCGCCAGGTGATGCGGCTTGTAACTGAGAGCAGATTTTTCTATAACTTCAGAATAAGCATATAATTTCTTCACGACTGAAATCTCTTCTGGCAGCTGCAATAGTTCAAAATTGACGTGCGGAGAAACTCCCTGGCCATGTTCTTTCACTGCTTTGCGCAAAATAGAACAAGCTCGGGCATGAGTATATTGCAGATAAGGAGCAGTCTCTCCTTCAAAAGATAACATCCTGTTCCAGTCAAAATCAATGTCTCTAATACGGTCATTGCTTAAATCAGCAAAAATGATTGCTCCTACCCCCACCATCACTGCCACTTCTTTCTTGTTCTGCAAAGTGGGATTTTTTTCTTCAATAATCTTCTCTGCTAAGTCGATCGCTTTATTTAGCACTTCTTCCAAAAAGATAACCTGCCCTTTCCTGGTAGACATCTTTCCTTCTGGGAATCTGAACAAGCCGAAGTCGACATGTACTAGTTTATTTTTATCTACACCAGCTAATTCTAATACCTTGAATAGTTGCTGGAAATGCAACTTCTGTTCAGAACCAACCACATAAACTATTTTTTCCGGCTTGTATTTCTTAAAACGAAACAATGCCGCGGCCAAATCTCTGGTATGATAAGTAGAAGCGCCATCTGATTTCCGCAGCATGAAGGGAGGCATATTATATTTTTCTAAATCAACAATCAATGCTCCTTCAGAAATGGCTGCCTTTACTTTCTGCTGCAATTCTTTGATGCTTGAGTCAAGCAGATTATTGTAAAATCCTTCTCCATGAAAAGAATCAAAATTGACATCCAGGATCTTGTAAATGCGATGAAATTCTTGCAAGCTTAATTCCTTGAATCTTTCCCACAAAGCGATTGATTCTTTATTGCCGTCTTCTAATCTCTTGAATTCCGCACGCGCTTCATCTTCCAAGCCTTTATCGTGCTCCACTTCCTGGTGGAACTTAACATATAGATGCAGGAGGTATTTGATTGGATCTTGTTTCAATTCTTCTTCTGAACCCCATTTCCGGTAAGCAACGATAAGCTTGCCGAACTGGGTTCCCCAATCGCCGAGATGATTGACTCCAAACACATCATATCCTAGAGCGCGATGGAGTTTATAGAGACAGCTCCCGATGACCGTAGAACGCAGATGCCCTATTCCAAAAGGTTTGGCGATATTTGGTGAAGAGAATTCTACCAGTATCTTTTTACCTTTTCCAATATTTTTTTTCCCAAATTCTTTTTGTTCTTGGTAAATATTAGATAGGGTCCCTTCAATTACCACTTTATTTTTGAGAAAAAAATTCAAATAGGGCCCGGCCACTTCTACTTTGGCTGCGAAATCAGGAAGTTTTATTTTTCGCTTCAGTTTTTCTGCTTCTTCCTTAGCATTTTTTCCCAGTTTAAAACAAGGAAAAGCATAATCCCCTAGTTTAGAATCAGGAGGAATAGAAATCTGATTAGTTAATTCTTCCTCAGAGAGTTTAGTTTCTTTTGCTAACAAAGCAACAATTTCTTCCTTAAAATCCATATCTTATCAGAAAACAACTTGTTTTATATATTTTGCTGGGTGAGATTAAAGCGCAGAAGATTTCTTCCCCTTACTTAATACTGTTTTTTTTACTTCTCCGCCGCAGAAAGCTTTGATCAATTCTTCAGCTTCATCCAAGATTTCTTTTTGTTTTTGTGCAGATACCGGCGGAAGAAATTCAAAATGTATTAAAGCGCACCAAGAAGATGGTTTTATCGCAGTAGTTGTGTTTTTCCAGTAATCTAGTTTCGTTCCTAATACTCTTTTAGCATCCCGGTAGTAAAGATCATCTTTTTTAATACCAAAGGTAATATCTCCTTTTATCTTGGCTGGTTCATCAGCGCCGAAAGGCACGATGTGTTTCAATGCTAAATAATGCAACAATGCAGTTATGGTATCTTTAGCATGCAGTTTTTGTCGGCGCAATGCCTTTTTTAGCAATATTTCTACAGAGGTATCATAATGGTGGGCTTTCTTGCCGAATTCTTCTTTTGCTACTGTCCAAGGAGCTACCAACAAATGACTTTTTACGGTGTCCTTATTGAAAGTCAAAAGGATTACTTTTTGCATTTCTGCAAGGAGATGATTTGCTTTCTTGGCTTTGTTTTTATTATCTATTCCTTCTGCTAGAATAAAAGCAACTTTCAACTGCGGGAATTTCTTAAATACTTCCGGCTTCAGGGTGATTTTCATTTTTTTTGTCTTTTCATTTTTTCTTTTTATTCGCTTCATCTGAATGGAAAATGTCTAGCACTCTCCGCAGTATTCCTCTCTTAGCATGAGAATGTTTAACTCCAAAATGGTTGGCAAGGAGATCTAAATCATTTCTTATATCTTGCAGCAGCCTAACTTTTTTCCTCTCTCGATAAAACTGTATTACTGCAAAGATAACATAAATTCCAAAGATTCCCCCTACAAAGAGACCTATTTGTTGCAGGATTGGCTGCAGAGCATTAGTCAAAAAATTATCCGGCAGAGTGATTTCCCCGGGAATCCCCGGGAGTGTTTCCGCCAAAACATTAACAGCATTAACCAATAAACCAAAAATAAAGATATTTCCCTTTTTCATCTTTAACCTCTTTTTGTCAGATTAATATTTTTAGGTATTTATAGATTGCGGTATCCGTTATCAGCTGGAGTATACGTTGTCGGCCGAGTAAGTTTCTGTATCTATTTTATCTATCTCCTGCTCACAAAATCATTGCCTTCTATAAAGAATCGCCATTGCAGATCTAAAGCATCTTTAATCCCTATTCTGCTGCTTGCTGCTACTTTTTTAACAGTAAAACCGTCATCAAATACTTTAATCTCCTTTCCTAATTTCATCCCGTTATGTTTTTTATCAATCTCTAAAGCTGCACACAATTTTCCCGGACCGGAACAAAGGCCAGAGATATTTTCAGTTTTCCGATTCTTTTTCATTTTATCGATCCCCTTTAATGGTTCAGCAGCTCGGATTAACACTGCTCCGGCTTCGTCTATGTCAGAAGTAAAATTCAAACACCAATACATACCATAAATTAAGTATACATAGGCATGGCCGTAAGTATCGTACATTAACGCGCTGCGTTCCGTCTTGCGGTAGGCATGGGAAGCAGGATCAAGACCATAAGCTTCTGTTTCCACTATTCTAGCTTGCATCCCATTCACAGAAATAATTTTACCTAAGAGTTCCTGAGCTATGGTAACAGTATTTTTAGCAAACCAACCCTTGGAAAGTTCTATCATAAACCTAAAATAGAAGAGTAATATTAAAAATGTTTTATTCCTCGCTGGGATATAAATACTCCGCTGCTCTGCAACGATAGGTAAGGAATAATTGAAAATCCGTCTTGAAGATTTGTGTAATACCCTACAGCTCTGCTGTGACGGGGATAGCAAATCTTAGGATTTTCATTTTATGAATAATAATATCTTGAAGGTTTATAAGAAACGGGATTAATAGAACGGGTGTTAATTACATAATCATCATTTTCCGGTCCCCAGATATCAATTTCTATCGGCCCGTCAGAGTTTTCTTGCTCTTTTTCTGAAATTCCGGGTTGAGGATTATCCAGAGGAAGCTCTAGAGGAATAGGCTCCCATTGATGCTTTTTTCGCTCTCTTCTAAGGAATTCTTCTATTATATAATCATCTAACATTTGTTAAATAATGAATGCAAGTTATTTAAAATTTAAGCATATACCCCTTAGTGAGTATATCAAATTATCCGAGAAAACTTACTAACCAACCAACAAAGTAACCGATAATTCCTGCGCCAACCCCTATCAATACCACTTCCAATCCTGACTTCAGTTTATTAAGGCGGGTGTAATATGTTTTTGCCAAACCTACGCTAAAAAGAGCTGAGATAGTTAAGATTGAAGCAGTGATTCCTGCTTGAAACAGAGAAATAAAGTTTAATTTAGAAAACAGGAACGGAATAATTGGAAAAGCTGATCCTATCAAGAAAGAAAAAAACATGGCAAAAGCATTCTTGAAGGGAACATCTAGTTTCTTGGGGGAAATGCCGACCCTTTTTTGCACCATATAGTTGCATACGAACTCCGGGTGTTTATAGCGCGAAGATTTTTTGAAAAGACGGCTGACTTCTTCTTTGCCAAACCCTTCTTTAATCAATGAAGAACACATCTCACCATAACATTTACGCGGGTTTTTAACCAAATCTTCCTTCGCAACTTCTATTTCATGTTCATATACTTCCCGTTGGGATTTAGAAGAAAGATAACTTCCCGCAGACATGGAAAAAGCACCCACAAACATGCTGGCGAAACCTGCCAAAATTATAGTATAAGCATCACCCCCGCCAAAATAAACACCAAGTACCAACCCTAGATTAGAAACTAATCCATCTTCCATGCCAAAGACGAAATCACGGATTACTTCTTTAGCATTTATTGTAATCATGGCAGAGCCACCACGGTACAACGATTAGAGACACATTTAATTTCCCCCTGGCCGCAGTCTAATGGCCCTTCGCAAACAGCAGTGCATAAAGTGCCGCCGCAATCAGGAGCAGAAGCTTTGTTTACTGCACTCAGCGGATGACAGCATTGCGCTGGTACGCAGTCAGTATCTGCATAACATTGTTCTGCCACAGGAACACAGGAAACAAGAAGGACAACTACCAACATCAACAACATAATCTTTCCTTTCATAGTACGCACCTCTTTACTCTATTTGCTAATCAATCTTGCTGATTCTTGCTTATTTAATAATGCTTATTTAATAAATTCGTCATCAAATCGTAAATGTTCATTTATTTCGCCGCGAAGGTTTTGGCTTACTAATCTTTTAGCCTCTTCACGAGAATAATTGCCTAACAGCCAGGATAACTTTACCAGCGCAGTATTAGCCAGCATATCTTTTCCGGAGATTACTCCTAATTTCAGCAAGTCGCGGCCTTTGTCATAAACATTCATGTTTACGCCCCCAAATAAGCATTGCGTAGTCATCACCACTACACAGCCGGAGTCAACTAATTTTTTTATAGCGGGATATATCTTTTTGTGGATGACACTTTCTTTATTTGGAGCTTGTCCCGGGGTGTGTCCCAAACCGGTTCCTTCTATAACCAAGCCCTTGTATCCTTTAAAGAAAGAGAATTGCTCTGGAAACATATTAACATGAATTTTTAGTAAACCAACTTTATTTTCCATTTGCGGTTTAAGTGATAACTTGTCTGCACGTTTAAGATAATCCTTCTGCAGGTATTTTATTTCACGGCTTTTGTAATCAACTCTGGCCAATGGACCATCGTTAACTGGTTTGAAAGCATCTCTGCGCGAAGAATGTAATTTATAGGTTTTTGTTCCGGGTAAAATGATGCAGCTTTTATCACTGGCTGATTCATGCATGCAAACTGCTACTCCGCCATAATCTGTTTTGGTAACGAATTCCGCAGCGCAGATTAGATTCATTCCTGCATCGCTGCTTCCCCGATCAGAAGAACGCTGCGCCCCGACAAAAACAATAGGAACGGGAGATTTTTCCACAATAAAGGATAATGCTGCAGAAGCAACCGCTAAATTATCTGTACCTATGCCAATGATGATACCGCTTACGCCTTTCTTGACTTGGCGTTCAATAGCTGTTGCTATAAGCGAAAAATGGGCAAAACGCAGATCATCGCTCCACATTTGAGCAATCAATTCAGATTCAATGTTGGCGATATCCCGTAATTCTGGGAATAAAGAAAGTAATTCTTCTGGACTGAATTCAGTTGCGACTGCGCCAGTGCGGTAATCTACTTTAGAAGCGATTGTTCCTCCGGTATGCAGAATGGCGATAGTTGGGAGATGCGGGTTTTTACTGATTTTTGAAGCGGTTTTTTTCTTTTCTGTAATTTTTGTAATAGTAGTTATCTTAGACACGGTTTTCTTTTCAAAGCCCACATTATAACCGCTATCTAGTTTGAGAAGAATAGTATTTTTATCCGTACTGGGCATGAGAATACCGTCTTCAGAACCTTTTTTAGTAGTTAGTTTTACTCTATCTCCTGCTTGAGCCATTATATGAAAATAATTTCTTAAGATTTATATAGGTTGTGTTTAGAAATCAAGG
>CAYRMP010000040.1:0-11404 GCA_964425545.1 uncultured Methanosarcinales archaeon
TATTGGGAATCTATCCTGCCGGGAGAAGTTGTAACCATTCAAAATGGGACCACCAAATTTTCCATCAGCAAGGAAAAGAAAAATCTTTTGCAAAAAAGAACTGCATTAATCGCTAAATAAAAATATGGAAGCCAAAATATACACTATACCTACTTGTCCTTGGTGCGCTAAGGGCAAAGAATGGTTGAAAAAAAAGAAGATTATTTTTATAGATTGCAATGTTGCTGAAAGCCAGAACAGCCAATTTAGAGATGAACTTATAGAAAAATCAGGACAGATTAGTGTCCCGGTGTTTGATTTTGATGGTGTAATTGTAGTCGGCTTCAACGAGCAGCGCTTAGAAGAGGCTTTGGTGAAAGCTCAGAAAAAGTAAAACTCCTTTTTTAAATAGTTTTCAAATATTTCTTAAAACTTCTTCCGCATCTTTCCCTTCGAACAGGATTTGATATAACCCTTCTGTCAGCGGTAAATGCAGCCCCAATTTTTCTTTAAATCCGATAGCTTTCTTTACTGCAGTAACTCCTTCTGCCACCATCTTCATCTCAGCTAAGACTTCTTCTAATTTCCTGCCTTTGCCGACCTGCTCGCCCACATACCTATTACGGGAATGTTTGCTGGTAGCAGTAACAATAATATCGCCAATTCCGGCTAAACCATAAAAAGTTTTTTCCTTTGCTCCCATTTTTAACCCAATAGTTTTTATTTCTTCGAGACCTTTGGTGATAACATAAGCTTGAGCATTATCCCCTGATTTTTTCCCGTCAAGAACACCGACAAATACGGCAAGAATATTCTTTAAAGCAGCGCATAATTGCACGCCAATGATATCATCACCTACTTCGACTTTGAAAACATCAGAATTGAAAGCTTCTTGGATCTTTTGCCTTTCTTTACCTGCTTTCCCAGCTAAGACGATACCGCTGAACAATCCCTTACACACTTCTTCCGCATGTGTCGGTCCATACAAGCAATAGACATTCCCAGAAACTTGTTTCTGTACCGATTCAGATAACAGCTGCAATCCCTCGCCAAAACCCTTGGAACAGATTACTACCGGTTGATTTGAAAATAAATGTTTAGCTTTTGCGATCGTAACTTCTGCTTTATCTGAAGGAACAACCAACATGACCAACTCGCTTCCGGGAAAAACTTCCTCTATCTTATGAGAGGCAAAGATATTGTCAGAAAGACGGACACCAGGCAATAATCTGCATACTCTTTTCTGTTGCATTTCCTCTGCCTGCTCTTGAAAAAATTCCCAGATTTTTATCTGGTGATTATTTTTTGCGAGAGTAATGGCTAAAGCGCTTCCCCAGCTTCCTCCGCCTAGAATTGTAATGTCCATATGGATAACGCAGAGTAAACTGTTTAAATATTTTATGGAGGTGGAGAACAAGTAAAACAATAAAACAAAAATCCTAAAATTGCTATCCCATCGTTCGCTTTGCTCACTCCACAGCAAGCTGTGGGGTATTAGCAATTTTTGATTCGGATTTTTGAATATTACAATCTGTCGTTGCATAGCAACGGGGTATTGAACCCAGATTGTAATAAACAAAGAGATTTATTCTAAAATAGTCAGCATTTCCTTCTGGTTAATCTCATAATCATACAATAATTCTACAAACAAAGGAGTTGTATATGTTGCATCGCTAGTCAAGTATCCTGCACAAACCAGGGTTGCTGACTTCTCTTCCGATTTAAACAAGAAACCATTTTCAATCATATCGCCGCGAAATTCACAGGTTAAAGTTTTTCCTCCAATAGCGGCACTTGCCAAGGTAACTCTGCCTACTTTTCCTTTTCCTTTATTTTCAATGGTCATGCGCAACTCTATTTGTTTTCCCTGCCGCGGAATAATTTCAAGTGCGGTAACTCCTAACGGAGCACCTTGTCCATTGTAAGAAATTTCTTTTTGAAAAGTGCAAGCTCCTTGATCTGTTCCATAAGCTGTCCCAACATAGCTGCCCTGTTGAGAGCTAACACAAATGCTGGGAGAAAATTCCACCTTGGAATTGTAAGAGACATAAGTTCGGAAATTTTGGGGTTCACTTGCTGCGCCAGGAAGTAATCTCTTAACCATTCCTTCAAACATAACCTCTTCCTGCATCCCGTCATTATTGAAAATACTTTTTCCTTCAAGATCGCCCAGATGTTGTTTATCGGAATATAATTCAACGTAGTGAGTATCAAAACCTTGCACCGAAACTTCTGCATCAGTAATATCGTATGCTAAGGTATTATGAACAGAAATAGGCAAAGCCAGGCGCTGATCTTGATATTCCTCTGCAACGCCGCGGTAAGAAATAGTTATATCTATAAATCCTTGCTTGTAATTGATGTTTGTTCCTCGCTCCGAAGTTTGTCCGCAAGATACCAGTAATACACAAAGTGCCAGCAAAAGTAAAGTATACCCTTTCATGAAATTACCTCCAATGGAGTGACTTCGATGGGGATTGATTTTGTAAGTTTATAATCATAATTCAAATTTGCTACAAATGTTTCCACTTTGAATTCTTTTTCATTAAGCTGTCCTAAATCTGGAGGCAAGGTCAAGTAACATCTCTTTAATTCGCTGGCTTCACGCTTCTTAGTCTGCGCGGCAATCAATCTTATCTCACCGCCTTGCAGACAGTCCTTATCGCCGACTCTTTCCTCATCTGTGCTAAACCCACGTTCCCAAAGCCCAGGGAAATCATAACTATTTACTTTCAGCACTTCCCCTCCGCCGACATCTGCTACTGAAAACGAAAATGAAACTGGTTCTTCTGCCAACACTAACGGAGCTGACCCATCACCAGTCCCAAATTTAAAATTTAACAGGGCGAATTCAGCTGGGCCTTGAGAAGTCTTATCTTTTGTCTTAAAATTATCTGCTTCGATCTGCTTGCGGAGCACTGCATCAATCTTTTCGCTGATGAAAGCCCTCTTTAGAAAGGAAAAAGTCTGCATTCCGGATAAAGTTGCAGTATAACTTAAAGTATACTTCCCTTTCAGATCAGCAGAAGGCTGGCAGTCTGCTGTAACTTGCTGCTCTTTCTCATTTATCTGCACTTGGCTTAGTTCCTGACCATTGAGAAAGACCACTCCGGAGAGATTGGTTTTTTGCTGAGTGAATAAACAGGAAATACTGACTAAAAAAGTTTGCTGCCGTGGATTTTGCACTGCTAGAGAAATCGGATATAACTTCCGCAGTTCAGTTGTTTTTTTAGGGAAAAACTCATCAACTTTTAATTCCACTTTAGTAACTTTTTTGATTGCGTCGCTGACTGAACCAGCAACTGTTGCCGCTCCTCCTTGCTGAGCTATTTTTTTCTGTTCTTGGAAACAACTTTGTTGTTCAGCCGCGCTGGGAACATTATTCTTACAATATCGGACAATCCTTTTATCTTCAATGCAAGAATCATATTTGTAATTTCCACCTAATACTCCGAAAGTACAAGTAAAATAGTCATACCAAACATTCTTAGTTTCTTTTAATGTTCCAGCAATCTTTACTATTTGAGCTTTGGCGATGCCGTAATATTCGGCATGAGTTTCATCTTGTTTTGCAATTGGTCCAGAGATAATAAGGGGGAAAAGCAAGAACAAGATAAACCCCATAATTAATGCTAAGAAAAACAATCCACCTTTGCCGAGATGTTCACCTGCACCCATGGTATCGAATATACCCATAAGAAACAACACGGCTGCTAAAATAACCCAGGCAAAGACATAATAGGTTATGAGCCAATTCTTAAATTCAGATTCAGGGAATAAACCTAAAACAAATTGGGTAAAAGTATCCAAAGCAAAAGTAATGAAAACCATCGTTTCTTTCAACTTTGCTTCAGGTGTATAATGGATAGCGATAAAGAAAAAGAAACCCATAATGATACTGATAAACAAAGAACCGCCGGGATGATAAGCGACATAACTTTTCAAAAATAATCCGATAAGACTTAAAATAATTAATCCGATGTAAACTCCTATCGCTGCTGGAATTTTAGGTAGCGAAGGAGCATTAAAGGAAGGGAGGGAAAATCTTCTGGAAGAAGAACCCACATATTGTCTTGGTTCAGATTTGGGCTGTTCTCTTTGGAGAGAAAAAAAATTCTTAACTCTGGGATCTTTAATTTCTGGTTTATTTTTTAGCTGATTTTCTTTAACAAAAGGCGGTGTCGTTTTATTAGCAGGTTTTCCCTTATTAGTGCTCCAAGGAGATAGTTGGTCTTTTTTTGGTTCTTCAGAACCGAATTCTTTAAAGCCCTGCTTATCAGCAATAAATGCTTTTTTCAGCAACCTAAATCTATCTACCATAATCGCCTCTTTTCACTCGAAGGGAAAGAAAATCCCTTCGGTGTCCCGGAGGATAAAAACCTCCGCGGATCTAGAGAATACTAATCTTCTAACCTATAAAAAGGTTACTGAGAAAAATCTTAATCAAATCTTTCCTTAATCCAATAGATCTGCTCTCAATTCCCGCACTTCTAAAGTCTTTCGCGGCTTAATCTTAATGGCATTCGCGCCTTGAACCATGTCATCGCTGACATCTAGAACAGAAGAAACTTCTTTGGTATCGAAATACCTCTTATGTCCGTTAATTTCTAGATCGCCGAACTTCCGCGCTACTACATCCACAAAGTTCAGGGTCAAGCGCACTCGCTTATCTCCATCAACTATCTTCCTATATTCTTCATAGCTCAAATCAAAGTAATAAGTCGGAAATTCTAATTCCTTCAATTCTGACTTAATCAAGATATGGGTAAGTAAATAATCTCCTTTTTCTGTTCTGAAAACCACTTCATTTTCCCCTTGATTTAAAATTTCTGGAGAGAATTCTATTGGAATTATGGCTAAATCACAATCCGGCACACTGGAATAAATCAGCTTGCCATTAATAGTCACATCAAGAAGGCCTACTTCTTGAAACTTACAGCTTGGCTGGAATTTTAAAATAGCTTTCTGAAGATTATCAATCTCAGTTTCTGAAACCAAGAACACATTTCTGGAAGATTGCGCTTCCACGCTGGTAACATCAGCAACTACTTTGATATTTTCTAAGGAGACCTCATTGGTACGCCAAAATGCCAAACCAGGAGAAGAAGAAGCAAAAACCACCATGTTTTGTTCTTTGAGAAGATTTTGCGGCACAGAGATAGGAGCTAGGCTTCCTGGTTTAACTTCATCATTAAATACCTGCTCGCCGTTCACTAAAACTAATAGCTTTCCTTCTACTTCTTTTACATCTAAACTCAGCAACATCTTTTCAGTATGCTTCAGATCAGGAACCAGCAATGTAAGCACATCGGTTTGTTCTGAAAAAATTCCTTTCTTGGCATAAGCAACATTCTTTTCTGCTAAGATTTTTGCTTCAGTTCGCGCATAGATATTGACTACGGGGATAGGATGTTCAACTTCTTTCTGGGCTAAATAATCAATTCTTCCCGGAGAGACGGAGAGCAACTTTTTTTCTACTGCGCCTGGAACAATGATTGAATCATTATCTGAAAAAGTATCATCTAATAACTTGGCTCTTTCTTGCGGCGGGATAAGAATGACAAAACCGACTAACAAAGCAGCAATGATTGCTATAAGAACTGCTGCGCCTGCCGCGGATTGGCCTCTTTTTGTTCGTAACATCTGTTGGTTAGAAAATTTTAGTATATTTAAAGTTTCTGAAAATACAACGATATTTTCGGAAACCTCAAAGGCTTTGCCTTTGTAGGATTGTGGGAATAAAGCTAAATTTGAATTTTATTTAAAGGTAAACTTATATAATATTTGCCTATTTTTAACAGATTATGCAGCTCATAACTTCCGATTTTAAGAAAGGACTGGTCAAACTGAAAGTAAATGACAAAGATGATCTTTGGTATCTAAGCCACTTGATAGACCAAGGAGATATAATTAGGGGCAAAACGACGAGAAAAATCAAGATAGGAGAAGGAGAAAACGCTAAATCAGTAAAGAAAACTCTTACTCTCAGCATTGAAGCAGAAACGGTAGAACTTACGGAAACTTCCGTACGGGTAAATGGCAAAGTTACCGAAGGAACAGAAGAAGTGCCAAAAGACAGTTACCAATCCATCGCTTTGGAAGAAGCTTCCGAATTTACTATAGAAAAACACCAATGGTTAAGTTACCAGAAACAAAAACTGCAGGAAGCTTGTGAAAAAAAGTATGATTATTTGCTTTGCCTCTTTGATCGAGAAGAAGTGCTTTTTGCTTTAACCAAAAAGTTTGGCTATGAAATCTTAGCTACTTTGAAAGGTGAAGTGCAAAAGAAAGCCAAAGCGGTAGAAATCAAAAAAGATTTCCAAGAAGAAATTATCAAAACCCTGGAAACGTATACCCAGAGGTACAATCCTAGCGCCATTATTCTGGCTTCTCCCGCATTTTATAAAGAAGATCTCTACAAGAAAATTGCTGCTTCCGATTTCAAAAAGAAAATTGTCCTGGCAACCTGCTCGGACATCAGTGAACGTTCCTTGGATGAAGTGATGCGCCGTCCGGAACTAGCAGAAACACTAAAACACAGCCGGGCCCGGCAGGAACAGATATTAATAGAAGAATTGCTGAAAGAGATTAACAAAAATGATAAAGCGGCCTACGGCTGGAGAGAAGTGGGGGAAGCAATCGACAGCGGCTCCGTACTAAAACTTTTGCTTACTGACGATTTCATCCATAAGAAAAGGATTGCCGGAGATTTTGCCGAGATAGAACAAGGAATGAAAACTGTTGATTCCTTGCAGGGGGAAATCCATATCCTTTCTTCAGAGAGCGATGCCGGAAAGAAATTAAATGGTTTGGGCGGGATCGCTGCTATTTTGAGATATAAGAAATATTGAGAAAAAAGTTTGGTTGGAGGTTATTTGCAGTCATTTCCCGTCGAAAAAGCACACAAAACACCGAGCCTATATTTTGTACAACCACAACCTTTTAATAGTAGTTTATTTTACTGATGATTCAGTAACGAATCATTATCACTGATAGAAAGGAAAAAGGAGGGGCGAATTAAAATGATTGTGAAAGAGGAATTGTTAAGTCATATGCGCCGTTACTTTGACTTAAATTTATATGAAGTCAAACTTTGGGCAGCATTGTTAAGCAGAGGGGTTTCTACCGCAGGAGAATTGTCGGACATTGCTGATGTTCCCCGTTCTAGAAGTTATGATGTTCTTGAATCTTTAGAAAAAAAAGGATTTGTAGTCATGAAATTGGGAAAACCAATCAAATATATTGCTATTCCTCCGACTGAAGTTGTCGATCGTGTTAAGAAAAACATGCACACTAACGCCCAGGAAAAAATAAAACGCTTGGATTCTATTAAAGGATCCGACTTGCTGCAGGAATTAGATACCTTGCACAACAACGGAATCAGTTTAGTCGATCCGACCGACATCAGCAGTTGTTTACGCGGAAGAAATAATCTTTACAACCATTTAGATTTTCTTATCAAAGATGCGCAAAAGACTGTCAATATTATGACTACGGAAAAAGGATTTTTGCGTAAAGTGGAAGGGCTCCGAGCAAGTTTAGAAAAAGCAAAAAAGAAAGGCGTCAAGATTAGAATTGCCGCTCCCCTCACTAAAGAAAACAAACAGGCTTCCGATAGTTTGAAGGGATTGGCAGAACTTAAGCACAGCACCAAACTTAATTCACGATTTGTAACTGTCGATGGAAAAGATTTAGTGTTTATGATGCTGGACGATAAAGAGGTCCACCCTTCATATGACCTAGGTATCTGGGTAAAAACACCTTACTTTGCAACAGCCATGGACGACATGTTTGATACCGTTTGGAACGTGAAGTAATTTTATTTTTTCATATTATTTTCTTATCATTACTTTTATAAATAATCTCCCTTTCTTATCTTTTCTCAACAACTTCCTTTTCTTCTCACTCAAATGTAAAAAATTCTCTTCAGAAACTACTTTTTCACCAATCCTATTTTCAAGTTCTTTTCTGGCAACCCCTGCGACTAATCCTCCTTCTTTTGCCGCATTCTTATTTTCTACGAATCCTTGTGCATCTTTCTTCCGGGCTATTTTTGTTGTTGAGGCCTCTCCCAGCATGGTAAAGATGAGTTCTAAATCGTCCATGTGATCCCGAAGATTTTCTTTTTTAAGATCTTTAAGTTGCTTATATTCTTCAACAGTCTTGCCAAAAGTGGCCTTGCTGATCTCGTTAGTAAGAATGGCGTATTCTCTATCTTCGTTGACCCCTCTTTTTTTCCATTCATCTGTAAGTTCCTGCCTTACTACTATGCCCCTAACTCTTTTTTCAATCCAATCATCAGAATAGCCTTTTGCCTTGTAAAGTTCCTTCATTCTTGCTTGGGCAAGCTCTGGATTCTGTATTTCCTCAACACGCTCGTATCCTACTTTAGCGAGCCATAGTTTAAATGGTTCAGCATTTTTTGAAGGAACGGACTGGATGATCCTAAACAGTGTTTCAATATTTGCGCAGTCTGTTTCATAGAATTTTCCATCTGCCGCTGACAGTTTCAGTTGGTTACATTTTGTAACCACCTCACTGCCTTCTTTGATTAGCCTGTGCTTGAGGACTTTCCAATAATTGCGCGCATCTTGGCTTTCAGTTAGAGCACTGATAATATCCACTACAGAAAACCACCATTCCTCATTGTACCAAATCCTTCGTATTCTCTTACCTTGAAATACCACGAGAGCCTTATTATCTAGTTTATCTGCCATTTTCCAGACCTAAACTTGAGCTTCTAATCACTTTGAGGAAATAAACACCATATTTGTCAAAGTTTTTCTCTCCAATCCCGCCAATACTAATCATCTCTTCTTTAGTTAGAGGCTTAGCTTTAGCTAATTTCTTCAAGACAGAATCGTGAGCTATTATATAGGGGGGAAGGTTCTCTGCTTTCGCAAGATCCATCCTCATGCTTCGTAATTTTTCAAATAGTATTTTCTCCTCATCATTTAGCTCGATAGATGGAGGACCCGCTGGCTTAAAAACCCTAGACTCCGTGCTTTTGTTCATCTTGTCAATTCTGGTATGCAGGAACGTAACTGCTGAATCTATGACCCTATCTAATTCTTCAACATCGTCAGCACTCACTTTTAAAGAGCCGACATACCAAGAACCTTTGGTCGTCTGCTTAAATTCTACGTCAAACTTCTTTCCATCTTCCATTTCTTTCTATGAAATACAATACTTTATAATATTTTGCTCCTTCGAAAAGATTGTTTCCCATCATTATGTCGGGAAAACAAGTTTTCTTATCCAGTTTTCCACAAAACCAAAATTCAAAAGCAGATTTTATAAATAATCTCCCTTTCTAATTCCTTCAATGGACATAGAAAAACTTATCCTCAAACTGCATCATTTTGAACGGGCAGTCCTGCCCGCACTTAGAGAGGAAAAAGATTTCCAGCAGATTGTTAAAAAAAGCAAATTGCAGGAGATTGAAGTCATGCGCGCTCTGCAATGGCTGGAAAACAAAGAACTTCTCATCATCAATTCCACCACTAAAAAAGTAGTTTCTTTAGACAAAAACGGTCTTCTTTACCTGAAAGAAGGCTTACCTGAAAAATCTTTTCTGAAAGCACTCTCTGATGAATTTAAGGGATTGAATGTAATCACTAAAAAATCTAAGCTCAGCAGGGAAGAAGTCAATGCCTGCATCGGCTTGCTGCGAAAGAAAAACGCCATTGAAGTCGCTAAAGGAGAAGCGTTACAGATCAAGTTAACTGAGCAAGGGAGAAAAATTCTTGAGCAAAAATCTCCTGAAGAGGCATTCTTAGAAAAAGATTTTCCCCTAGAAGTTGCTGCATTGCAGGGGACAGACAAAGCACTTTTTGAAGAGCTCAAGAAACGAAAAGAATTCCTTAAGGTAGAAGATATCAAAGAAACTGCGGCAACCCTGACTGAATTAGGTGAAAAAATTGCGGCAATGGATTTGACTGAAGAGGTCATCAACCGCTTAACTGCCGGCATGCTCAAAACAGGAAGTTGGAAGCAGACTAAATTCCGCGCTTATGATGTAGAGATTAATGTTCCGCAAAAATATGCAGGAAAGAAACATTTTGAAAATGAAGCTATTGAATACATCAAATCTATCTGGCTGGAGATGGGATTTAAGGAGATGACCGGCAACTATGTCCAATCAGCCTTCTGGGATTTAGATGCCCTGTTCGTTCCGCAGGATCATCCTGCCAGGGAGATGCAAGATACTTTTTATCTCAGCGGAAAGGCAAAACTCCCGGAATTATGGAAGAAAATCAAAGAAGTTCATGAAAATGGCGCTGATACCGGAAGCAGGGGATGGAGATATAGCTTTTCAAAAGAAGAAACGGAACAAATTCTGCTGAGGACGCATACTACTGTTTTATCTGCGCAGACTATTGCTAAATTAAAGAAAGAAGACTTGCCTGCAAAATTCTTTGCGGTCGGAAAAGTATTTCGTAACGAAGCCTTAGATTGGAAACACTTATTTGAATTTTATCAGGTAGAAGGAATTGTTATCGATCCTAACGCTAATCTCAAACACCTCAAGGGATACTTAACTCAGTTTTATAAGAAAATGGGATTCAGTAAAGTAAGAATGCGGCCAGCACATTTTCCTTACACCTATTGCAGTTTAGAAGTTGATGTATTTCACCCAATTAAAAAGCAGTGGGTTGAGTTAGGGGGAGCTGGATTATTTAGACCAGAAGTGGTAAAACCTCTGTTGGGATTTGAATGCCCCGTCTTAGCTTGGGGACAAGGCATGGGCAGAATTATTTCAGAATACTGGAATATCACTGACATTCGAGATCTAAACAAAAATGATGTTAAGCAGATCCGTGAGATGAAATTGTGGTTGAAGTAATAAAATTTTGAATTTCGTTTTTCTTTAAAGAAACATTAACTAAAAATTATGACTTCGAAAAATGCATTCTACAAAACAATATATTTATTGTAGAGGACACTGCTACTGATTAACAGGGTCGTCAGAACTCATAGAAATAATTACATCTATTAATTATCTCGTCTTATGAAATTAAGATGGGGGAATGACCTGCGCTTCCGCCAATATATTATCGATGCGATTATCAGAATCAGCAGGAAAAAAACGGCAAAATACGGACTATATCCTTTAACTATCTTTTCAGCTCCAAGAGAAATGGCGCGGCCGATTGTCGTACTCAATTAAAAAACTCATAAACCTAACTCTTTTTCTAATTCTTCTTGAGAAACAAGCTCTCCCTGTTTTTCATGCTCGTAGCTTTCTTGGAGAAGCTTCATTTCCTCAACATCTAAAAACATATCTCTATCTACCATGTGTTCTTTAATATAATCCAGCTCTTCTTTTATGGATTTCAATTGCCCCATAACTAATTTAGATTCTGTTGCCATTTTTTAACTTAAGGTCTATTAATTTAAATATCTTTCGTGGAATTAATGAAAG
>CAYRMP010000041.1:0-8188 GCA_964425545.1 uncultured Methanosarcinales archaeon
TCAATAAAGAAATTCTTCGACGAATTAAAGAAGAAGTGTCAAACATGAGTTAAAAAATTAAAGAAAAAAACGCGCTTACTGGGTTCTCAAATGTGCTCTTCGGCTTGGCCGGGCTTTTTCATGCCCCTTTCCCTTGCCGCCCATACCGCGTGATTTCTTTCCCGCTGAAGTAATTCCATGGAATGCTCTGCTTCTGTTCTTCTGGGCAGAAATCCAATTTATTTTTGGATCAGACTTGATTACCGGATGATCCGGATCGACTAAGATGACTTCATACCAATAATATTCTCCATTCTGGGCAACCCAATAGGAATTAAGGACCACTAAGTTTTCATATTTCTTCTGGGCCCTTTCTTCTGCGATTACTTGATAGCTCTTATGTAAAGTAAGCCTGGTTCCAAAGCGTTTAGGCCTTCTGCCGCCTTTTATTTTTGGCCTGGTGTGTCCTCCACGAGTAACTCGCTGACGGACAATTATAAATCCTTGTTTAGCTTTGTATCCCAGTGATCTGGCTCTATCCAACCGAGTGGGATGTTCGATTTTTGTGGTTACTGGCTCTTGTTTCCAGCTGAGAAGACGTTCTCGCCATAATTCATGATTTTGTTGTGGTTTTCTCCACGCTTCACGTACATATTTGTATAACGACATTGTATTTTGCCTCCATTGTTTCTAATTTTTGTTTTGTGTTTATTCACCGTCTTCAGGTAAGCAACTACCCACATTGATGGTTTATAGACTATTTCAAGCTCGCTTTAAAAAGATTGCGGGAGAATTTCCAAATCCCGCCATTAGCCTGTTATGCGACAAAGGATTTATAAATTAGTGTGCATCTGTAGTGTATATCAAATGCATCCGGAGGTACAACATGGTTTACGCGAGAATTACCCTTAATGAATATGCAAACAAAGTACTTAATGTCATCAAAGCTAAGTTTGATTTGCGCGACAAATCAGAAGCCATCAATAAATTTATTGAAATGTTTGGTGATGAAGTGGTAGAAAAAGAAGCAAAGGAAGAATATGTTAAAAATATTATCGCCCTGAGTAAAAAACATTTTAGTAAACACGGATATAAGAAAATGAGCCAAAAAGAGTTTAAAGAGCTATTTGAGTTGAATTAGATGTTTGACTATGAATTTACTGATGAGCTTAAAGCTATTATTAAAAAATTGAACCACAAAGATAGACCAAAGTCCCTCATCATTGCTAAAAAAGTTGCTGAGATTATCAATAATGACCTCAGATCTATTGATCGATATAAAAATTTACGATCACCTTTACATTATCTAAAAAGAGTTCATATCGATCAGCATTTTGTCCTCACTTTTAAGGTTGATAAAGAAAAGAATTTTATCTTATTTGTAGATTTTGATCACCACGATAAGATTTACTAACCTTTGCTTTATTCACCAGTGGAAAGAACAGTTCTTAGATCCATCTTCTTTTGCGGAAATACAACAGCAAGAAAATAATTATAATCAGCATACCGATCATAACGGTATAATAACCGTATTTCCAAGTCAATGGCGGCATGAAATTAAAGTTCATCCCGTAAACACCAGTTATAAAAGTAAGGGGGATAAAGATAGTACCAATAATAGTCAGGACTTTCATGATTTCGTTGGTTCTGTTGCTGACGCTGAACAGGTATACTTCCATCATGCCCGCAAGAATATCACGAAAAGTTTCTATGGTATCCATGATCTGAATAGTGTGGTCGTATACGTCCCGCAGATAGATGGCAGTGGTTTTCTTAAGGATTGCAGATTCCGAACGCATCATGCCGCTGACTACTTCCCGCAAAGGCCAAATGGACCGTTGCAAAGAAATGGTCTGTCGTTTAAGTTGATGCATTATTTTGATGGTCTCTGCAGTGGGCCGGCTGATGGATTCTTCTACTTCTTCAATCTGTTCTTCCAGTTTTTCCAAAACTGCAAAATAGTGGTCAACAATGGCATCAATCAATGAATAGGCCAGGTAATCTGAACCGCGCTTGCGTAATTTCCCCTTGTTATCTCGTATCCGTTTCCGGATCGGATCAAAAATGTCTCCTTCACTTTCTTGGAAAGAGATGACAAAATTTTTCCCGATGATAATGCTGATCTGTTCAGTAACTACTTCTTTTTTTGCATAAGTAAGCATTTTTAGAATAATAAAGATGTGATCTTCAAATGTTTCAATCTTGGGCCGCTGCTCATTATTCATGATGTCTTCCAGAAGAAGGGAGTGGAAACCAAAATGCTTCCCGATATCTTGGATGATCTTAGGATCGTGTATCCCATCTATGTTGATCCAAGTGATGCTTTTTTTCCAGCGGAATGGAAAACATTCTTCCACGTGCTTGACTATTTTTTCTTGAAACTTGGCAGAATCATAATCGAGAATAGAAATCCTAGGCATATGTTTCTTAGCTTCGCCTATGTGCATTAAAGTACCGGGAGGAAGTCCTGCTTTTTCTGATCGGGCAGAGGTGGCCATACCTTGCTCGGCCGCTGGGTCTTATTTAATATTTTCTATGGCGAAGAGGTGTTTTTCAATGTTAAAAAAGTTAAACCAGTAGAAACGTTAAAAAAGACTAAAACAATCCTTCTCTCAAAAGATGGTGTCTCCGTTCGTAATGATTTTAGTTGCTCTTCTGCTAGCTTACATTATTTCGGAAATATTGAAGAGGTTCTTAGGAATTCCTCGGGTAGTTGGCCAGGTTGGAGCAGGTCTTATTTTAAGTATAACTTTGTTTAAAACTATTTTATTTAATCAAGAGAATACCAATGTGCTTTCTTTTCTAGCTAATCTTGGAATAATCCTCCTGTTTTATTATGTCGGATTGGAAACTAATTTTTCCGTTTTTAAGAAAAACATCGCCAAATCATTGTCTATATCTTTTGTTAATACTACCTTGCCTTTAGTTATTGGGTTTGTAGTCATGAAATATGTCTTTGAATTCAACACTATCGTTAGCCTTATCATTGGCGTGGCTCTCTCCGTCAGCGCTCAATCAATCTCGTTAGGGATGCTGGAAGAGTTGAAATTGGTAAAATCAAAGTTGGGCAGCACTATCATCAGCGCCGGCGCGGTAGATGATATTATCGAATTGATCCTAGTAAGTATCTTGCTTTCTGTCTTCCAGCTGACTATTTCTGATGTTTCACATCTCAATCTGGCATTAGGCTTATTCTTCTTTGTGATTTTAGTAGTGGCAGCAAGAATATTGTTTATTCCTTATACCTTGAAATTATTTGATAAAGAAAAATCAAGCACGGCCAGATTTACCGGTTCTTTATTGATCGTTTTGCTTTTTGCTTCACTTTCAGAATTGTTCGGCATTGGTTCTATCATTGGCGCTATGATTGCTGGTATGATTGTGCGGCAGACAATTTTCAAAGATGTACATATTCCCGATTGGGAAGAACATGACATCGCCAGATCCATCCATATTCTTTCTTTTGGTTTTTTGATCCCCTTATTTTTTGTCTGGGTAGGCTTAAACACAGACTTAAGTACTATTAGTGCTAATGCTTTTTTTGTGGTGATTCTTATAATTATTGCTCTGTTAGGTACTTTCGGCGGAACTACTCTTGCCATCGTGCTAAACGGCGGCAGTTTCCGCGAAGGAATGATGATTGGCTGGGGGTTAACTCCAAAAGGGGATGTAGAATTAGGTATCGCTACTCTGGCTTTGACTGCAGGAATAATCACTCCGGCTATTTTCACTGCCTTGGTCGTGATGGCCTTATTTACTACGCTTATCTCTCCGATGATGTTTAAGTACTTAGTGACTCATACTAAGAAAAAGCTGAGGTAATCGGTTCGTTCAGACTCCGGCTATTCCATTGAAACTTTCTCCGCTTCTTGATTTAATACCTGCGCAAAATAGTCAGATTTAAATAATGGAAGTTCTTCTTAGAGTTCGAGGTGGATGATATGGAAATTACTTCAGCAATAAAATCTGAATTTCTATCGTTTGATTCTGAACAGGTTGTTTCAGAAATGATCGGGCAGCTGCGCAAATTTGAAGAGCGCCACGGCTTGATTTTTAAAAAAGAAAAATATCTTGGTGTCATTGAGAAAAAAGGATTGCTGCGTTTTAGGTTAGATGTATCTAAAGCAAAGATTAGCAATTTTATCCATCGCGCCCCTTTAGTAAATGAGCATGCTGATGTCATCGAAACAGCATATGCTTTATTCAAGGCTGACAGTGATTTCGTGCCGGTAGAAAGCAATAAAAAAATTGTTGGTGTTCTTTCTGCGCTGGACTTAGCAAAATTAGCTGCAGATCTACCAGAAACAAAATCATTTTCTATTGCTGATATCAAACTGGTGAAAGGAGAAAAACTTGAAAAAGATGATCCGGTCAGCAAAGCAGCAGAATTAATGTACGAAGCCAGAGCAGATCAAGTCCCTATTTTCGACGGGAAGCAATTGTACGGCATAATTAGTTTCCGCGATCTATTGCAGAAATATCTGGCTTGGGCGCCTAACCGTGAATTTTCTTCTAAGTTCGATAAGATGCAAGGCGGTTCTAAAAGTTCAGAAGCCGATCGGCCGAACTTGTCTATGCTGCCGATCAAGTCCTTCAGCACTAATCAAAATATGGTTACGGTCAGCAAGAAAGTCTCTTTGTCTGAAGCGGTAAATCTGATGGTTAAAAATAATGTAACCAGCGCTATTGTCATGGAAGGAGATAAATTTGAAGGTCTGCTTACCCTGAAGAACGTACTGCGTTTAGTCAGCAGTTTAGAGATTCCAGAAAATTTTAATATCCGCTTTATAGGATTGAATGATGTCGGCTTATTGGCGCATCAGAAAGAAGCAGTGCAGAAAATAGCTTCCAATGAAGCCTTCAAGCTGCAGCGGGAAATCCAGGATGATTTTTCCATGGTGGTGCACATCAAAGATCACACTAAAAGCGGACGTGAACGCAAATATTCAATTTCCTTACGTGTTGATGCTCCAGGACAGGATATTACTGTTACTGAATATGACTGGCGCATTGAAACAGCTTTGCACAAGACTTTTGAAAGCGCTAAAAATGCTTTGAAGAGAAAGTTGAAGGGAGAGAAAAGCAGAAGGAAAGTGTTTTGAATTAAGAAATTGGTAAAAATTTCAATCTGACCCTTGCAACCAATCAAACACTAAGAAAATCTCCAGTTCTCTAATTTGAGCATCATATCCTAATTTATTTTTAATTTCTGTTACTAATCTCGGTTTTAATGCTTCTATTTTTTCAGGCGGCGGTAATGCTGTTGCTTTATCTTGATAACTTTCATTTGCTATTGCATATCCGACCAGAGCATACCCTTCAAAATGGCGCCACATCAAATCATCTGAAGCGTTATGTCCAATAATCCTAATACTTAATTCGGGATTATCTAAATCGGGGTATTTTATGAGGCTTTCAAAATCATTTTCTCCTTCAAATTTCCAATCTGAAACTCTTTTTCCACAAACATCATAAAGCCTATCTTCTAACTGTGTTGCAGATATTTTCAAACCAAGAACATTATAAATTTCTCCTTGTGTTCCCATAAAAGAAATCCTAATCTTTTCCTTTCTTACTTTTCTTCTTTGTCATCTTTTCCCGGAACTTGATGGCGTTCTTTTCAGAAACAAAGCGGTACAATTGCCCGTCCAGTTCCATCTCGATAACTTCATCCGTATCCATCAACGGCTTTCCAGTAAGCGCGTCTTTTCCTAATTGTCCTAAACCAGCAGCCCCTTCCATGAGTCCTTCTTCCCAAGGTGCAATTTCATCATCTTCTTCCAGCTTTTTTCTTCCTTCTTCAGTATAAACATCTTCATCTTCATCGCCAACGGCCATCGCTAATTCATGCTCTTCAGAAGTCTCATCTGCTAGAATCCCTTGTTCTTCGGCCGGAGATACTTCCAGCTCTTCATCGTCATTCTCTTCTGTTTCAGGAAACTTCTTCTTTGCTGCTTTTACTGAACGAGAGGATATATTTGTACTTCTAGTGGGTTGTCTTCCTTTTGTCGATTTAGCTGCTTTCTTAACCATACCTGAAGGTAGAATATTAGAATTTAAAAGGATTGTGGTATTGGTGTCCAGTTGGGTAATTATTTAACCTAAAAACCCTATTTACATTTTCCGGTACTAGAAGAAGAAAATAACTCCATTATTTTCTGTTCTGTTGGAGCTTCTTTACCCCACTCCACTTCATCAATCAAGCCATCAAAAGGAACAAATTCTGACCCTCTTGTTGGATGGTGGCCCATATAAAGAACTCCGGTTGAATCTGAAATATCTATAGATAAAGGCATACTGTTATCAAGAATGCCGTTAATGTATAAATTTAAGGCAGTTCCATTATAACTTGCTGCTACAAAAGTAAACCGGTTCATTAATAGATAAGTAGTTGAAAATAATTGAGCAGTTTGTTTTTGCACATTTACAAGTGTAACAAAAATCTTTCCATCGGATCCTATCTCCAAAGCTTTGTTTTCTCCACCATCTACCCATTTCATCAATATAACCCCTCGCTTTCCAGAAGCGGGATATGACAAAGGCGTTACCCAAGCATCAATAAACCAGTTATAGCCAATATTAAAGTCAGCATTATGTGGAACACCAACATAGCCGCTATTACCGCTAAAATCAAAAGCATTTCCAACCATGCCTTTACCTATTTTAGCCCCGTTAGCTAAAGTTCCGTGGTGTGTTCCAACCAAATCATAAGCAGTAGTTCCGCTGACATTATCTCCATCCCACCAGCTAACAAGCCCGTTTGGTTTAGGCATACAAGGATTTAAAGCAACAGAATCCAAAACGGTAATGTTAATTGTTTCTTCATCATCTTTTTTCCCATCACTTACTTTAAACGTAATCGGATTAATTCCGACTTGATTATAAGCTGGAATCCAGTTAAAAGTCTGAAGTTGTGTATCAAAACCAGCACCAAGAGGCAATACCTGGGCACTGTAGACTAAGGGATCATTATTTGCGTCGGTTGCACTAACCGTAAAAGTTAATAAAGATCCTTTCTGGATCTGCTTATTGCCTATGAAATTTAAAACAGGGGGAGAATTAATTATTTTTTCTGGCATAGGGACTTCTGATTTAGGAATCCTTTTCTCCATAATTTTTCTTGCTGCTTCTGAAACTTTAAAATTAGAAGCCCCATACTTTACATTGTAATAAGCTTGACCGGCAATTGCTCCATTTTCTTCCTTAGCCAGTTCTTCAAGTTCTTGGTTAGACAAATTGTTTAACTTTTTTTCCAGTTCTTCATCAGAGAGTTCTTGAGGAGCACAACTAATCACAAACAATAAAATTACTAACAACACTAATAAAATTTTACACCTCATCATTAAATATGAATCTATTGTTCTTTATAAAAATTTCCTATCTCTGGTTCTTCTTCCTTTGAAATTAAAAAAGATTTGGTCTGATCTTGCGATTTGTAAATACCTAAGAGGTAAAATTTTTCATTGATTTTTGTTTTTTCTGTTTCTAAGCAGGGTTTGCAATATTCCTTTAGTTACTGGAAGGAAAGATAATACTACTATGCCTAGGATTACCCAGCTGAAATGTTCTTTAACAAATGAAATATTACCGAAAAAGTATCCGCCTAAAATAAAGAAAGAGCACCATAATAAGGCTCCTATGGCATTGTAAAATACAAATCTAAGCAATTTCATTTTTCCAATTCCGGCAATAAATGGGGCAAAGGTTCTGATAATTGGTATGAACCGGGCAGCGATGATAGTCTTTGAGCCGTGCTTTTCATAAAATTGTTCTGTTTGCACTAAATATTTTTTGTTAAACAGCAAGGAATCTTCTTTTTTGAATATTTTTGGCCCGATATAATTTCCTGCAGTGTAATTTACTAGATCTCCCATGAATGCGGCAATTAAAATTATGAAAAAGACTGAGTAAATATTTAACGATCCCAGCGCGGCAAAAGCTCCGGCTGCGAATAGAAGAGAATCTCCCGGTAGGAAAGGGGTGAAAATCAAGCCCGTTTCGCAGAAAATGATTACGAACAGCAGAGCATAAGTCCAAAGATCATAAGTTTCAATCACTGCTTTAAGATAAACATCAAGATGCAAAATGATGTCTATAAAAGTCATAAATCCGGTTTCCAGCAGCCCCATAGCTGCTTTATTACTGCTTTAGTTGATAAATTTTTTCCCTTTTCGGCCATAAAGTATATAATCTAAGAAGTTTCTAATCA
>CAYRMP010000041.1:8198-11155 GCA_964425545.1 uncultured Methanosarcinales archaeon
TAACATGAAGCCGTTCCATAAGTTTTTTGATCATACTGCGGATGTTTTATTTGTAGCCAGAGCAGATACATTACCGGAGTTGTTTAGAGAATGTGCCCTAGCAGTAGAAGAAACCATGATTGATGTTTCTTTGGTGAAAGCAAAACAGAAAGTTAAAATTTTAGCGGAAAGCAAAGATATTGAAAACTTACTTCATGATTTTTTAGAAGAACTAGTGTTCTTCAAGGATTACAAGCAACTATTGTTCAGTAAATTTGATATAGAGATTCTAGAAAAAAAAGGAGGCTATACTCTGGCTTGTTTTGCCTATGGTGAAAAGTTAGATGTGGCCAGGCACGATCCAAGAGTTGATGTGAAAGCAGTCACTAGACATGAATTTGAAGTAATTAAAGACAAGCAAAGCTGGAAAGCAAAAGTGTTATTGGATATTTGATTATTCTCGGAAAGAGATTAGCAGGGCGGGTTCTACCGGTATTCTAGCACTATTATAATCAAATGATTTAAATAGAATAAATTATTAATTCTTTCAAAAGGAGATGATTAATATTAAAAAAAAACTTATGATTGGATTGTTGATAATAGTTATAGTGATTAGTGGTTGTTATGCGCAAAAAACACCAGTACCACCAACTGCTGCTCCTTCTACGGGAGATTTGAAAATTAAGACCGACATCGAGATAAGCGGCTTTGCTTTTAATCCTAGCACTTTAACCATATCTAAAGGAGCAAATGTTGTTTGGATAAATAAGGACTCTGCGCCGCATTCTATTGTTTCTGATACCGGAGATGAAATCAATTCCGATTCTATTTCCAAGGGAAATACGTATGTACATATTTTTAATACGCCCGGAACTTACGGGTATCATTGCGGTATACATCCTTCAATGAAGGGAAAATTGGTAGTAGAATGAGTAAAAAAGATTATTTCATTTTGTTTTTTGTCATTCTTGCAGTAGTGATTATTTTTGCCGGATTTGACTATTTGATACATGGTTTAAGCTCGGAGTATGCTGTCCCCTCGCGCTATTTCACCAATAAAATTATATATGGAACAGTGATTGGATATGCAGCTTATTTATTATTCAGAAATAAAAGATCATTTACCAGATCTTTATTAGTTTCTTTAAGTATCAGCGTGTTATTACAAGTAAGATATTTTCTGGAAGGCTATCCTAAAGATTTCGTATTTTTGTTTTTAGGTATACACTTCATACTATTATTGCCCGTCTCGGTGGTTATTTTCAAGTTATCTGAAAAGTGGCTGAAGCGCAGCAAATCAAAGAGATAGGATTTTCTCCATTGGCAGACAGCGGATATTTGGATGACAATTATTTTTTTAATAAACATTCTAATGCAACGTGGTTCAGAGAGAGCGAAGCGGAGAAATTCCGCCGTAGCCCGCCAAATTTAACGTTCATAAATTACTGCATTGTTCGTAAATCCGGAGACTTGAGACGCGGTTCTGTCCATAAACACTTCGACTTTAAGTTTCCTAGGCTCAATTAGTTGAACAAAGGCAACCCCCTCTACTCTTTCTGTGTTTGGTCTTGAAACAATTTCCCCCACATAAGATAAACGATTCCACGGGGTATTCGTATCTTTAATGAAATATTCGAAATTAACCAATTCATATTTAACTAAACCTGTTTCGACCCCAACTGTTGATGGATTTAAACTTTCTTTTTTTATTCCGTACGCCTTTGCTCTACCCAGAATATTCCCATGTGAAAAGATAAATTGCGTTGGATCATATGCGTCAGGAAAAATTGCAAGGTGATTTCTCCAATTTTTATCTTCGTATTTCATCGGGAAGCCTCCGCTTCCTTCCACAAACCAATTACCAATTACTTTTCCATCAATATCATAATCAATCTTTCCGCCAATTGGCTCTGCTTTTCTCATTGTTTTTGCAATAAGCTGGCTTCTTATTGGTTCCACAAAGAAATCATAAGGGTCAACTGTATGGGCCTTCCATGGTTCGCCATCATAATGTTCATAAACTAAAAATCCCGGAAGATTTGTTTCAGCATCATAAACTCCAAAGTCTAGGGATCTTAATCCGATTTTTCCTATTTTCTGTCCAGCCTTTATTTGGATTCTCACCCCCTTACTTACAAATATTTCATCATTAGGCAGATCACCCAGCTCTTTCTGGATTTCCGGTGCTAATGAAGTTGCTAAATCAAAGTAGGTCCAAAAAGAGCATGAATGTTCCATAACGATATAATAATCTGGAACAGGGTTCACTCCACCCTCTTCACTCACAAACTGGTTTCTCTTTGCTATCAAAACAATATAACCATCAGCAGGAGCAAAAATATCATATAAGTCCGGACCTCGTTCCCTGTTTTTTGGATAATAATATTGGTGATCTATTGGAGTAACATGGCCGGAGCCAGTATCAATTGTTCCATAAGGTAATATTACTTCAATGTTCTCCGGATTAATTGGAGATGCAGTTAAGGGGGCAGTGCCTTTCTCTCCTTTGCATTGTCCCCTGCTCCAATCAAAATTTCTTGCTGTTGGTTCTCTGGGTCGAAATAAATCACTAATTGGTTTCTTTTCCTGTGTTTTTGGTAAGCTATTTGAATTTTGTCTTTCTTCATTTTTTGAATCGTATGTTTGAGGCGGTTCATAAAAAAAGAAAAATCCTAAAATTAGAATAACCAAAATGACTATAATCATGAGTTTTTTATTCACATACTTAATTTAGGATAGACATTATTAAATATTTCGTTTGCTAGTAGGCGAGGCGGATTGCACTTAACGGTTGTTATGCGACCCCCACTTTAGCGAGCGAGGGTAGAATTTCGTTGATAGATAGTGAGCGAGCGGAGTGGGGGCAAGCACCGCAGTGCGCAGAGTTTTTTATTTGCCCGTGAGCAAAGTAAAAAATTTTGGAGAGTAACGCAACCGCATCAACAACCGTTATGCGTAGCGAGGCTTTGATGGCGAGT
>CAYRMP010000042.1:0-10707 GCA_964425545.1 uncultured Methanosarcinales archaeon
TCGACGCAATAGTTTTTTTTGTATGTTCACTAAAGTTCTCTCTCTTCAATTCTCTTTTCAAGTTTAGCGATTTTAATCTTTTTATTAATATCATCATCAACACCATAATGGGTGTCTGCATTATAATAACAGTATGTGTATCCCTGTTTCTCTGTAAGATGCCATAAAATCTGTGCATAAAACTCCGGCAGGCATTCAACTCGATAACCCCTCCCAAGGTATTCGCCTTTATTTATCATCTTGCCCCTTAAACTTTCAGCAAATTTTTTTGCTTTCATCAAATCTTTTTCAAATTCTTGAGCTTCTATTGCTTTTTAGACTTTAATCTCCTCTTTCTTCTCTCCTACCTTTCTTTTCGGACCTTGAAAATATTATACTCAGCCATGTTTATCTCGGCGTATTTTTTTGATACAAAAGTTCTTTTGACTGTTTTATAACAGTTTTATGAGATTTTAACAATTCTTCTATTTGAACTTGTCGGAAATCCACGCAGCGGAGCATTGTCCACAAATATTCTTGCATTTTTAAAAAGTGGACAATGTTTGACTCCACCTGAATTATAGGAAATAACATTAATCTTTGGATAAAACGTATGTATTTAGTCTACTCCCAATCAGCCCTCAACACGCGCAAAGACTGTAAGCAAATAATCGGTTTAGGGCACAAATGCTGATAATCTCTTAGCTTAAAAGTAGTAGACTAAATACGTACGATAAAACTCTTTTTTTTGTTAAGGTTATTTCCTAATAAGCAAATCACTTTTCAGATACACAAAAATCCGATTATTAAAGTGATTTGCTATAATAAGCTGGGCTTTTGGGAAACATGAAGAACGAAATATATATAAACAACAAAAAGGTTCTCTAGTAAAAAAGATTTAGGTGGTTTAAGATGGTGTCTAAAGATAGTGTTAGAAGATCTCAGTCGGTTCCTGCTAGTAAGCCGGTAAGCAAAACATTTGTTATTATTGCTATTACTATAGCTGTTTTAGTGGTATTGGGCGTATTTTTGCTGTTAACTAAAGGCCAGTTTGTTGGGAAGGCGATTTCATTCTCGCAAGTGGCGCAGCAAGCTCCGAGTACGACACAAACGGAACCATCCACTCAACTAGTTCAGCAAGCTCCATCAACAGAATCAACTACTACAACCGAAACTACTCAACAGGAAGTGCTTCCGGGAGGAACTTCTTCGCTGCCATCAACTACTTCCACTACACCCAGTTCATCAGACGATTTACAAATAGATTTAGAATTGAATCGTGTTAATCGCACGCACTCATGGGTTAATGTATATTTGACTTCTGCGAGCCATGATCAAATTGCTCAATTTAGTCCTTTAAGGTTAGTTTCAAAAAATAAATTTACGGGAGAATTTGTTAAAGTTGAAATGCAACCACTTTTTAAACTCGTAAAGACGGATATAAAAAATGCTGAGACCCTCGACTTCTCCCTAGTGGATTTTTCCGGAATGGGTCCTTTTCCAATTACTCCTTTAGCAAAGACTTACATAGGAAGAGTGTATTTAAAAAATATTAATGATGTCGTTGGCACCACTCAAATTGCATTGCACCCTGATTCCAGGGTTTTTTATGATTCATCAAATAAATTTATTCTTTCAATTGCTCCACTATCAGCATGTGCACCAGGAAGCCAAACTTTAGCACCAAGTGTTGAGGCATGTGGTTATGATAATGACGGATGCGGCGGGTTTTTAAATTACGGTTCTTGCGCAGAAGGTCTGGTTTGTGTAAATAACGCATGTCAATCGGCAGTTTCTCTAGTTCTTCAGGCAAACGCGCCACAATATGATAAAACTGTCTTGGAACAAGTTTCCACAACTTTATCTAATCAAAATTTAGGCAAACTACAAAAACTTTCAGCAATTGTCAACGCAGTCAAAGCTTGGCTTGCAGCTCAGTAGGTAATAAACATGAAACGACGAATAACAAAAGTTTACAAAAAATTGCCTCCGCATACCAATGAAGCGCATCCAGTTGCCAATGCCGGAGAAGCAAGCAAGCCGTTAGTTATAGGTATAATTGCTATAGTTGCTGTTGTAGCATTATCTTTACTTTTACTCTTTTCAAATCAATTTGTGGGTAAAGCTTTATTTACCGGACAAGAGACGAATGCTGCCGGAGCAGAACTTATTCCAGCTAACGTGTATGAAAATCAACCTTTCTCATTGAAAGTACGTGCTAATACGGGTGTAGAAGTCAGCGTAGTTGGTTTTGAGCTGGATTTGCCTTTGGGTGTATCTTGTGATAAAGTAACCATCAAAAATATGTTGGGATGGGACGTTGAATCAAAGAAAAAGTGCGAGAATAATAAAATAACTTTTGAGTATGCAACTTTTGGTGCGGGAAAGTCTGGAACATTTGATGTTGCTCAATTAGATATCTTGGGTGTTTCCAAAGGAGATTATAATTTTAAGTTTGCATCTTTCCAAGCTTTTGATTCTAGCAATAAAAATGCTATTGTTACTTTGCTTGATCCAGCTATTCAAGTTAAAGAACAGCAGCAACAACAACAACCAGTTTGCGGTGATGGGAAGGTTGAAGGAATAGAACAGTGTGATGGAACTAATTTAGCAGGTAGTTCCTGTAATGCAAAAGGTTTTGATGGAGGTAGTTTATACTGTGACAATGCCTGTAAATTTGATACTTCTAAATGTAACGTGCAACTATGCGGCAATAGTAAGATTGATTCTGGTGAAACCTGCGATGATGGTAATACCAACGATGATGACGGTTGCGATACAGATTGTAATGTTGATACTGTAAATGGCTGGGAATGCAGCGGACAGCCTTCTGTATGTAAATTAAAAGTGCAGCCAGTTTGCGGCAATGGAAAAGCTGAAGCTTATGAAGAATGTGATGGCACTGATTTTGGTGGTAGTGCCACTGAATGTAGTGTTAAAGGTTTAGGAACAGGAATAATCTCTTGTACTACCGGATGTAAATTTGATTTTAGTAAGTGTGTTACTCAGTCACCGTCAAAATGCGGCGATGGGAAGATTAATTATGATTCATCTTTAAAAGAATCTGATGAATGTGACGATGGTAATCTAGTCAATGGTGATGGTTGCTCTTCAACTTGTAAAGAAGAATCTAGTTGGCAATGTAGCGGAGAGCCCTCCGTATGTAAATTAACAGTTCAACAAGTTTGCGGCAATAACATCAAAGAAGGAACTGAAGTGTGCGATGGCAGTCAATTAGACGGAAAAACATGTGAAGACTCAAACATTTTTAAGAGTGGGACTCTTAAGTGTAATCCCGATTGTAAAAATTTTGATTATAGTAGTTGTAAAATGGCTCCTCCATCAGCAACCTGCGGTAATGGAATAGAAGAAGGAGCTGAAACTTGTGACGATGGGAATACCGTCACTGGCGATGGTTGTTCCAGCACCTGTCAGACTGAACAACAGCAAACTCCACCAAGTACCACTGGCACAAAAATAACTCTAACCAATGCTGATACGGAAAATGATTTTGCAACGACAATCACTGCAACTGAAGCATTCACTACTGAAGTAACTGTCTACACAGTTCTTTATGGAGCTAATGATAAAGTCCTTTCAATAAAGTCAGAAAAGATAGAAGGCGGATTAACGAAATTACAGACTTATACCGCAACGGTCAATTATGCTAAGGCAAATGTCAAGAAAAAAAGTGTCCTGGTCTTTGATAAAAAGCCAGGGGTAGAAGTATCTGGCCAATTAGTTAAGGAATACTAAACATGAAAAGAGTAATTTTTTTTTTTGCAACATTTCTTCTTTTAATTTCACTAGCTGCAGCAGTTGAAGTATCTACTGACAAAAGTGAATATACTTCTGGGAATAATGTTTTAATTAAATTAAGCAGTTGCGCCGGAAATTCGATTGTTGAAATAAAAAATCCCAGCGGCGAGGTAGTTGACATCAAATCGGGGTTGAATACGGTTTATAACACCTTATCTGATTCTGCTGATGGAAAATATACTGTTTCTGCCGCCTGCACTAATGGAAAAGTTGAAAAGAATTTTTGCGTTGATGCGCCAGGATGTTTATCTGCTCCCAGCACAACTGTCGATGACGGCACCCCGCCTAGTACAACTACTGATGACGGCACTCCTTCAAGTACAACCACTGATGATGGAGTTCTACCTAGCACAACAACTGGTGGCGGAGGGACTTCCTGCAATCCAAATTGGAGTTGCGATGAATGGTCTTTCTGCGGTCCTGATTTAACTCAAACTCGTTCCTGTTTTGACCTAAATGGTTGTCAGGCAGAGAAAGAAGAGACTCAGCCTTGTGAACCCTGTCAAGAATCTTGGGTGTGTTCCTTATGGGCAGAATGCAGTTACAGTTCTCAGACCAGAGTTTGTTACGATGAACATTCCTGCGATACTACCAATCTTAAACCAGCTATTCAGAAAGGATGCAATGAAGCAGATCCTTTCCCAGCACCAGCTAAAATATCCACCCAATTGCCTCCTCCTTTTGTTCCGCAAGCGCCAGTAGTACAGCAGAGTTTCCTTTCCAAGCTCTGGGGAAATTATAGTGTATACCTCATTGGCGGCGCAGCAGCAATCTTGCTTGCAGTTATAATACTCTTAGCAATCTTCTTCCTTAAACCTAAAAAAGTAGCTTACAACATCAATGAATTGAAACAATGGGTCAGGAAAGAAAAAGAGATGGGCACTTCTGATACAGATATACGTCAAATTCTAAAACAAAACACCGGATGGTCTGACGAAGAGATTGAAATGGCTTTTGAAAGCCTGAAGCTGTCATCGAGAACAGTAAGTAATATTTCTGAGTAAGTTTTTTTCCGACAAAAAGCGTAGACTTTTTAAACATCCATATCTTCTTTTGAATGGAGGAATAGATGGATCAGCGGGAATATCAGGATTTACTGGAAAAATACAAGGCTCGAATCAAAGGTGAATTCGGCAATGCTTCTGCTGTTTCGCCAAAAATAACTACCACCGAGTACACTGAGTTTAAAAAAGAACTTTATCCTGCACATTATTCGTTCTATGAAAAAGCCTGTAATTTTGCTGACAATCTTCTAAAACTTACCGTAGATGCAAAAAAAGCAGCAGCGATGCAGAAGAATCTCGATCTTTGTCATCTGAATGTACGTCCTGCCGGAGTCATTGCCCTTTCATTTTTGGTTCCCCTAATCACTATCGTGGTTGGTTCTTTGATTGCCTTCGGCATCTTTGGAATGTTTTTTTTCGTGATTTTCTTTTTAGTTGCCGGCTTGCTGATGATTCCTGCATTGCAAAGAGTTCCGGATTTTATGGCTAACACCTGGCGGATGAAAGCTTCTAATCAGATGGTGCAAAGCATTTTCTACATTGTTACTTATATGCGCCATACTTCTAACTTAGAGCGGGCGATTGAATTTGCCGCAAATCATCTGGAAGCCCCGTTATCTCTTGACTTCCGTAAAATTTTATGGGACGTGGAGACGGAAAAATACAGCACTATCCGCGCTTCTGCGGAAGCTTATCTGCTGGTATGGAAAGAATGGGACAGTGAATTTGTCGAATCATTTCATCTGATTGAATCATCATTGTTTGAATCTTCTGAAGAACGAAGGTTAGCGTTGCTTGACAAATCTCTGGATGTTATACTTACCGGAACGTACGAAACTATGCTGCATTATGCTCATTCTCTTAAATCGCCCATCACCATGCTGCACATGTTAGGGATCATTCTTCCTATCTTAGGTTTAGTTATCCTTCCGCTGGTGGTAAGTTTTCTCGGCGGAGAAGGTTCCAATCCTTTTGTTTCCGCAATTTACATTTCTGTATTGTATAACATTGCTTTACCCATCAGCGTATTCTACTTGGGAAAAGTTATCCTTTCCAAGAGGCCGGCGGGATATGGTGCAGTAGACATCGGTGAAAAAGAAAGTTTCAGAAAATACCGGAATGTTGCTTTTCCTATAACCAAGAATTTTACTCTCTGGGTAAATCCTCTTTATTTTTGTATCATGGTATTTACCGTAGGAATGCTGATCGGCTTTAGCCCGTTGATTATGCATTCTCTGGGTGTAAGTGATTTTGCATTTGACCAAAATGGCAATCTCAAAATGTTAGAGTATGTCTGTCCGCCAGAGCTAGGTTTCGGGTGCGCAGAAGGGGAACGTATAGGTCCTTATGGCATTGGTTCTTCTATCCTTTCTCTGGTAGTCGTTCTCGGGCTGGGTGTTTCTTTCGGCTTATTCTTTGCTCTTCGTTCAAAAAATGTGATTAAAATCAGGCAGAAAACTAAAGAATTAGAAGAAGAATTTTCTTCTGCGTTATTTCAATTAGGAAACCGTTTGGGGGATGGATTGCCGGCAGAGATGGCTTTTGCAAAAGTGGCAGAAACTATGCGGGGCACCGTTTCTGGAGATTTTTTTGGTTTGGCGGAAAAAAATATTACCCGCTTAGGCATGGGTTTAGAACAATCTCTATTTGATCCTCGAGTTGGCGCAGTGCTTACCTTTCCATCGAAAGTTATTGAAGCGTCCATGAAAGTGCTGATTGAAAGTATCCGCAAAGGGCCGCGCATTGCCGCGCAAGCATTGTTATCTATGTCTCGCTACATTAAAGAGATCCACCGGGTGGAAGAAAGACTGCAGGATTTAATGGCCGACGTCATCTCTTCCATGAAAGCGCAAACTAAATTTCTTACTCCCGCCATCGCTGGGATTGTCATAGGGATTACTTCAATGATTTCTACTATTTTAACTAAATTAAGCGCGCAGCTGGGCGCTTTTACAGCAACTCAGGAAGCAGGAACAGCTGCCGGCGGTTTTGGCGATCTGCTTACCATTTTTGGCATAGGTATTCCCACTTTCCATTTTCAGATTATTGTAGGCATTTATGTAGTGCAAATAGGTTATATCCTAACTGTCTTAAGCAACGGGATTGAAAATGGTGCAGATAAATTAGGGGAACGATATTCTTTGGGACAAAATATGATTAACAGTACTGCTTTATATTGTTTAATTGCCGCTGTGGTGATGCTTTTGTTCAACTTCTTTGCCGGAACTATCATGCAGAGGACGTTTGCGTAGGATGTTATTAAGTAATAAGATCCTCCTTATAACGCTTAAATAGGACTGGTCTTCTAAATTTTAGTTGAAGCAAAATAAACCTGCAAAACTATTGTCCTCAACCAAAGCTACGAAAACATTATAAATGGATATTAAATTAAAGCTTTTTGAAGGGAGCGTAGTTCAACCTGGGACAAATTATTGCAGGAAAGAACACATGGCTGAAGACCATGACGTCGTGGGTTCAAATCCCACCGCTCCCACCTTTTCTATAAAGTTAAATTTATATATTCCAAAGTTTTTATTCTCCGTAGATGGTTAGTAAAAAAAGAGGCGGGAATAATAAGGCACGAGCATTTTGTTATTCAAAGCAGCCTAATGTTTGGATAGTATTAAGCGTGGCGCTCATAATAGTGTTTTTGACCGCAATTACGATGCTTGAGTCTTCTTCAATTACCGGAAATACTGTTCAGACTATCGGATATATGAATAAAGGAGATACTCTTCAGCTGTCAGTGCGAGATGTTCCTGGATTAGAAACTATTTTTACTCATGCGGATGAAATAATAAAGAACGGCAAAATTACTGCTGAAGTGGATGACTCTATCCCTTTTGATCGGCCTTATGTTGTTAAGTTCAGGGTAAGTTCTGAAGGCAAGTTTGGTCCTATGCAATTCCAGTTTAAAATTAAAGAACAGGATTTGCTTGATAAAGGCATTTCCCGCAATGATTTAAGGTTATACCAAGAGCTTAAAGAATATTCATTACAGCTTCTAAAAGTAAATCATGGATATTTGTATTATCTTGTCACTGTGCCTTCAATGGGCCACTTTGTGCTGGGCCGGGTTGAAGCAGTTGAAACAGCAGTAGTCGTAGGAGAAGAAAAAGTTGTTGAAGTTCCAACTGCTGAAGAACAACCGGTTGAAGTAATTGAAGAAACAGCAGCAGAACCTTTAGTTGTAGTAGGAAAAGCAGCAGAACAACCTGCACCAGAGATGGGACAGAAAGGTTTCTTTGCACGGATCGTAGATTTCTTTAGAAATTTGTTTTCTTGAATTTTTTAATATCTAAAAAATAAACCATAAGGGAACAAAAACAAATAAAAAAAGAAAGGATAATTAATATCCTCGGCAGTTAGTGCAATAATATCGGTTGGCGTTTTCCACGACAATCCGCTCATTGCAGCCTTTACAGCACCTTTGGATTTTAAACTTTTTAACTTCTTGAAAAATATGTTGTTTCAGCCTAATCACCTTCTTTTTTTTGTACTCTCTTTTAAGAAAAACATCTATAGTTTAAAAAGGAATGAAAAGAAGTATATAAACTTTTGGATTGCTATCGACGGAAAAAAGCAAAATTATATGGTCCTAGGAAGAAAAAAATACATCGCAACTCCGAAAATCATCATTCCGCTCCAGACAATTTTGTTCCAGTAAAATACTTTTTTACCGTCTAAAGGTCCGAAAGGAATCAGGTTAAACAACCCCAGCCAGATATTAATGCTGAAACCGACAGCAAACACATTTATCCACTGCGGCAATAGGTATGGCAATACCAAAAAAATCATTGCTAAAACGTAATTAGTTGCCGGCCCAGCAACACTAATCAAGCCGTTCTCTTTTCGAGTGATCATTCCGGAAATCATGACTGCGCCAGGAGCTGCGAAAATAAATCCGATGAACACGGCCAAACCTACTGCTAAATATAGTAGCTGATCCCAAGCTCTGAATTCTGCAACGCAACCGAAATGCTGCGCTACCAATTTGTGCGCCAATTCATGCAACAAAAAGCCCAAGCCGGCGGTGAACATAGAAATGGCAAAAAGAGATACAAAGTCCAAGGAGAATATTCTGTTAAGATCTCCGCCTAACACGCTTGCACCAGCATAAATGAAGGCGAAAGCTAAAGATAAGGCCAGCCAGGCTTTGAGGATGTCCACTATCTCCGTTCGAGAAGTGCTGATTTTTCCGATTTTCATGAGTTTATGCGTCACCATTTGCATGGTCATCTTCCGATTTATTTTCTTTCTGTTCTACGAATGATTTAAGGCGCTGCGCTTCTTCTTCAACTTTGACCAATACAGAAAGATCAGCGAAGTTTTCCTGCGCGCATTCCTGACAATAGTAATCTGAAGTATCTTTGATCTTGTAGGTCGCTTCTGCGTCGCAAACAATACATTTTTTACCCATATTAGCTTAAATCAGTAATGCTTTAAAAAACTTTTTCAAAATCAGGACGTTTAACCCTTATTTTTTCAGAAGATAATCCTTTATTTCTTCTACTTCCTGTTCAGTTACTGCGGCGCCATTAAATTTTGCTGCCCATAACACCGCTTCCAGCAGAATTTCACGGCCGTTTTTTTGCTCCGGAAGATAAGAATCTAGAAGTTTCATTTTATAGGCCACGCCTACCAATTCGACGGAACGGATGATTTTGATGCTTCCTAATTCCTTGCTGAAATTTTTCATGTTATCTTTTTCTACTGTTATCGGCTTTTGAAAACGCCGTTCCAACAGGGCTTTCATTTCGGTGCTGTTCTCTATAAAGAGACGCATGGTTCTTTCGTCCATGACCATCGCTTCCGCGCCAGCTTTAAGCGCGCAAACCACTGATTCAATTTCTCCCGACTGGATTATCTCCATGTTTTTGCCGTCTATCTTGAAAGAACTGTTAGCTATAGTATGCAAGCGTTCCACTTCTTTTTGCGGGACATCTTCATAGACTTCCAGAACCCCGTCTTTAATCAGTTTCAGCGCCTGTAAGGCCTCAAACTCAAATCGTTTTATATCCATCGGCCGGGTGACTAACTCCCTTTTAACCGCAGGCGTGATATAGAACTTGCCTCCAAATTTTTTCTTTAACTCCGGAAGAATCCATACCAGTCTGGACATGACTAAAGTAATGATCGGTCCAGTATCAAAAAAAAGAGCTTTCATCAACATTACCTCCTTTTTTTGGACTTTCCTCTCGAAAAGTATCAAAGAATAATGCTTTTTGTTTCATCAGGAAACTCCAAATATTTTCAGCGCAGTAGAGACTCTTTTTTGAACAGGAAAAGTTTCTTCATGCTGTTCTAAAGCGGTAGTTTTACCGGTGTATGCCTGCAGGTCCCAGTTTGAAAGTCCCATTAATCCAGCCGCCTGTCCTATGGAAAGCCCTTTTTCAAATAATACTGCGCTTTTCTTGATCTTTGCTGCGTCCATGACATCTTGGAGATGCATTTTCACTTTGGCGTTGGACTTTTTGACTAACAGGAATAAATTCTTGATGCTGCCGTTATATCTTCCCAGCTGGCTTTTTTCTAAACTTTTTTTGGCATTCTGCAGTTCTGTGATAATACTTTGGTGATCTTTATCGTGAATGGAAGCGATAATTTTGTAGAGAGAATAAATCAAGACAGTGACCGAAATAAGATCAAAATTCTTATGTACGGCTACATCTTCAATACCATGGTCGCTTAGTATCCTTAATTGGTCCACATCATTCTTTTCTCTTCGTTCGAGGATAGCTATAGCTTGGCTTAAATCATATAGTATCTCTTTCTTGGTCACCTCTTCCATAACTAGAAAGAAAGAATTTTGTTTTTATTAATCTGTTGGTTATTATAAGCTGAGATTTCCGTACGTATTAAGTTAGCTTTGAATAATTAAGAAGCTTTTCATAGGTGTTCTTCC
>CAYRMP010000043.1:0-10705 GCA_964425545.1 uncultured Methanosarcinales archaeon
GGTTGAAGCATTACAAAAAGAGATTGAAAAACAGAAACTGCGCAAAATAAAGGCGGTGCAAGGAGATTTATTTGAAGAGGTAGGCGGTTCTTTTAATGTTATAATCTTTAATCCCCCTTATCTGCCGCAGGATAAGGGAATTGAAGACCTTGCTTTATATGGTGGAAAAAAAGGCTGGGAAATTTCGGAAAGATTTTTTAAAAATGTTTCCCACCACCTGTTTCCAGACGGAATGGTCTTATTTTTGTTTTCTTCGTTAACTAATAAGCAAAAAATTGAAGAGATTTTGCAGCATAACTTATTGCAGTGGGAAGAATTGGGCGAGGAAAAGATTGCTTTTGAAACGTTGTATGTGTACAAAATTACGAAAACCTCTCTGCTTCGCCAGCTGGAAGGAAAATTATTGCGCGAAGTACATTATTTTGCAGAAGGAAAACGCGGAATTGTTTATACTGCACAATTTGATAAAAATTTAGTAATCACAAAACAAATTCCAGTAAAAAGTAAAGCTATTACTGTTGCTGTCAAGGTGAAGAAAAAAGAAAGTAAGGCGGCAGATGCCATTGCCAGCGAAGTACTGTGGCTGAAGACTCTCAATGAACGGGCTATCGGTCCTAGAATGTTATTTTCCGGAGAAGATTATGTCGCTTATGAATTTGCTGAAGGAGAATATATCGAAGAGTGGCTGCCGAAAGCATCTAAGGAAGATCTGCAAAAGGTTTTGCAAGTGGTTTTCCAGCAATGTTATGTCATGGACAAATTGCAAGTCAATAAAGAAGAGATGCACCATCCTTTGAAACATATTATCGTTGATAAAAAAGGTAATGCTACCCTCATTGACTTTGAACGCTGTTATAAAACAGAGAAGCCGCACAATGTAACTCAGTTTGCCGATTTTGTGGGCAAGCACCAACTACTTTTAGCAAAGAAAGGATTCACCTTCACTTTGAAAGAACTGCGGGAAGCTGCAGGAAAGTATAAAGAGAAGTATGATGCAAAAGAGTTTGAAAGAATATTAAAAATGATGAAGTAAATGGTTATTCGGCAATCAATTTAGTGGTTCAACTTTTCTATACACTGCCGGGCGCCAGCAGAATTCATGATCTCTGGCTCTGGATGATAACTCTCTGTCTAATGTTAATGTGGGAGGCAAAAAGTGCGGTTCAAAGGGGTCTTTAGGCATAAATGCATTCAAGAAAATTTCTAAATCATTACTCTCTTCCTCAGAACAACCATAAAATAGTTCGTCATGATTTGTTACATAAATCAAACCATTTTTTGGAAGATTTTGTGAAATCTCATCTAAAACTATTCTAAGGAGATCTTCCTTTATGGCACTACGGTATCCTAGAGCATTTGACAAATAAACTTTTGAATGTCCCTGTTTCCGCCGAGCAATCCCCACTATATTTGCTGGCGGAAGAACGATTAAATTATCTAAATTTCTCCTTATTCTCTCTAATCTGTTGCCGTTCTCTTCGAAATACTGTCTTTTTTTTTCTTCTCTTAAACGCCCGTCTTTTTCTATGCGGTCATAAATAGAAACGTTTTCTTCATTGTGAGGACCAATTAAATTGCACATTTCTTTGTTATCAACCCTGAAAAAGCTTTCATAATCTCCTATTCTCAATGCTTCAGCTTTTTGTCTAATAAAATCAATCTGTTGCGGCGCATTATCGACAGCTGTGACTTTTCCTTTTTCAGCAAATTCTAACAGCGCAAAAGCTTGATCTCCTGATCCTCCGACCACTAAAAGATTATCATCAGGTAATACGTCTAATCCCGCGACAATGGCTTTCAAACTTTCATTGGTGCATTGGTATATCATACCCTTTCAAATAAGCCAGAAGTTTATAAATTTTGCCATAAGTAACTACTGTTTAGTGTCAAAAAGATAGGTGTGTGGAGTCAATAGTATTCAACCTTACCTTCCGCATAAATACCTTTCTTTAACTCTACTGGGCGCCATTCGTCTATAACTAACGTGGCTTCTAACCATTCTGCTAGCTCTTTTGGGTTTCCGATAGTTGCTGACAAACCGATAATCTGCGGCTTAATCAAATTCTTTAGCAGAGTAAGGATAATTTCGAGAGTAGGGCCGCGCGATGCATCATTTAACAGATGGATTTCATCGACGATGACTGCTTTCACCTCTGAAAGCCAGGAAACTTTATGGCGCAGAAGAGAGTCTAGTTTCTCCGTGGTAAGTATTAATACATCATATTTAGCCAGATAATCTGATTCGGAATCAACATCTCCGGTAGATAATCCCACTTTGTACTCTGAGTCTCGAAAGACATTAAGGTATTCTTTGTACTTTTCCATACCCAATGCTTTGAGGGGCACTAGATAGATGGCTTTTCCCTTGCCGAGAGCACGATAAAGAGTATTATATATAGTCATAGTAGCAATTAAAGTCTTTCCAGAAGCAGTGGGGGCGCAGGCCAGCAGCGATTTTCCTTCTAAAAGGCCGGCCTTTATCGATTTTTCTTGGATAGGAGTAAGTGTGTTAAATTTCCCATACTGTTTCTTGAATGGTTCAGGCAGGAATAGATTCGTTATTTCCATCTATCTTCTCCGGAAGATGAATCTTTATAATTCTTTAGGCCTGAAAGAAAGAGAATGGTTATCAAAAAGATGAATTTACCAGAACTTAGTTCCAGAACTATGTTTTATCATTCACAAATGGTGAACGATTTAAACTCGAAAATTTTGGGGTTTAAAGGCTTAATGGCGGGGTGGTTGCTTTTCAGAGCTTTATTTTTACGAAAGACTTATAAATTGTTTTTTGGTATTGGAAGGATAGTAAGTAACTAAGTTCAGTGCTCTATGTCTGTATAGGGCGATGCTTTGTTCCATTGTAGGATCGAAACAAGTGAACCTTACCGGTTTGCTGTTCGGAACTCGTTATGATGGATTAAACGAACTGGACAAAGAGTTGGAAAACAAAACATATTCAAAACACGGAGGTGTGTTTTAACATGAAAGTGAAAAAGATGGTAAAACGTATTCTTGCTGTTGGAGCAGGCGCAACAATGCTTGGAGCAACAGTAATGGGTGCAATGGCCGCAGATTTAAGCGAATATCCAAATATGTTCGTATCTGACGGTGTATTTAATGGTCTATTGGTTGTAGGAGAAAATGCTGCAGCTGTAGACAATTTAGCAATGACCGATATTGCTGCAAGTATGAAATCTGCAAGCGGTTCTAGCACTTCAAGTGTTTCCGTTTCCGGAGATGCTTGGTTAGTTAAAAGTGGAACTGATGAATTAGAATTTGGTGAAACTATCGGTCCAGCAACAGGCGGAGTAGTAGATTTTCTTGACGATGATGATCTTAATGCCTTAGCTGACGGTGAATTGACCAGCTCAAAAGGAACGTTCAAATATGAACAGTTCTTGCATTTTGATAGAACTTCTATCAACACTACGTATGAAGAAGATGACGATGATCTAACTTCAGATTTCGTAAAGATTTCTGATAACGCCCAGTTTGCACGTTATACGATGGACTTCCTTACTGCTGCAAAGTCAGATATTGATTCGTCAGAAAGTTATAAATTAGATGACCTTGAAGATAAATCTTTGACTTTCTTAGGTCAGACTTACAATATTGTTAAAGCAAGAGGAAATGCAGGTGAAAAAGTTACTTTAACTTTGATGTCTGGTTCTGAAAAAGATACCCTGTTAGAAGGAGAATCCAAATCTTACAGCGTAAGTGGTAAGGAATATGACACCAGTTTGCTCTTTACTGACAGCAGCAACCGTGCTAAGTTTACCGTTAATGGAGAAACAACTCCTTTGATGGATGAAGGAGACACAGAAACTCTTTCCGACGGAACAGTTATAGGTTTAAGCGAAGTCTTGTATCAAGATTACGCTGGTGGGGTACACCAAGCTGAATTTTTCTTAGGCGCAAACAAGATTGAACTAGAAGACGATGGTATTAACCTTACCGGAACAGGTTCTACTGATGAGTTGAAAGTAAATGATGAAACCATTGATGGAGCAGATGTCATCATCCGAGGAAGTGTATTGACTTATGCAACAACAACTGTTGATGGGGAGTTAGAAATAGACTCTATAACCATCAACATGACGGCGCAGGATGATTATTTTGTAGCTCCTGGAGAAACCTTGCTTGGACAAGCAGAACTGGTGGAGAAAGATTTAGTATTCACTCAGAATTGGGATGTACGTTATGAAGGTATGGATAAGTCAGTTGCTACCGATGAGCTTTCTGTGAAGGACAAAGCTGGTGAAAAAGAATACTGGGTAACTTTTACCAACGTTGCAGGTCAGAAGATAGAATTTCCACTAGCCTATGCTTCATCAGCAACAGGCATGAGGTTAGGATCTCAGGATGACAGGTTGTACCTAAACAAGACTTCTATCGGAGATGAGGGCTACTTTATCTTGAACGATGACACGGACAAAGATTCAGTGTCGCATGTTGTTCAGTATAAAGGAGCTGACGATATTGGTACCGCTGATCCAAAGATCAAGTTTAAGATCTTGGCAACCGGTGAGACTGTAGAAAGACCAGTAACCTTTGGTGCCGGAGCTAGTGGTGCAACTGCTACCTTAAAGTTAGGCGGCAAATCTTACACCATTGCTAACGCAACAAGTTATCCCGATGGTGGCCAAGGAGGATATGTTACTACTGATGATTGGAACATTACTGTTACGTCAGGAGCTGCAGCAACATTTTCAACTGAGTCAGTTACTAATGCTACACGTGATTACGTGGTAACACGCGGAGGAGCAAAGTTCTGGATTGACAATGTCAACGCATATTCTGAAGCTGACCAAATTAGGTTTAACGTTAGCTTGTTTGATGGAGACAGGATTGATGACATAAAAGGAACAGTTTCAGCAACTGCTCCTTATGACATAATAGCTTTTAACATTACTGCAGCAAGCAGTGAGTTAGATTTGGCTTCTGCAGTAGGAATAAGCCTTGTCTCGCCTGACAACGATGATGACAACTCCTATGGTTATTCAGCCAACGGAGCATGGGTGCAGCGTACTTCACCTAGTGGTGGCGGAACTAGCTCGGATCAGTTAGTTATCCAGTGGCCTCAAGCTATGAGAAGCCCAATGGTGTATGTAACCTCTGGCGCAGTCGCATCCTCTAGCAAATCTGGCGGAGACATGAAGGCAGTAACCTTTGTTGATGCTACCAAATTAGATAGCGAAGTTGCTGATGCAAAAGCTCAGAACCTAGTTGTTGTAGGCGGACCTTGTGTCAACACAGTTTCAGCTGAATTGCTTGGAAACCCATCCGATTGTACGGAAGGATTCACTCCAGGTAAAGCACGTGTGAAATTGTTCGAGCATGCTAACGGAAACGTAGCTATGCTGGTAGCAGGTTACAGCGGAGCAGACACTAGACTAGCTGGAAAAGTCATTGCTAACAGAGCAAGCGAACTATCCGGTAAAGAACTAGTTGTAGAAGGTACAACTTATGCAGATGCTAAGTTAAGCAAACCTTCCGCAACCCCAGTAGTAGCTCCAGTAACTGAATAAGCCTAATGGCTTTTTTTTCTTTTTCTTTCTTTTTATGTTTTTTTAAAAATTTAGATTGTTAAAACTTATTTTTGTATTAGTAGAAAAAGGCACATTTTATAAACCAAAAACTCTTTCTTTCCATAAAGAGGTGAAGCAGTATTCAGTACAAGAGTTATGTCCCCACAATTTTATTTGTTCTTTTAGTAGTCTTATCTTTTTTAATACTCAGGCCTCTTTTACTGGCTGTTTTTGTGGGTGCTTTGCTGGCATATGCTTTTTATCCCCTCCATAATTTTGTGTTTAAGAAGACCGGAAAATCCACTCTCTCGTCGTTTTTAGTGTGCTTTTTGGTTCTGCTGATTGTCGTCATCCCTGCCGGGTTGCTGATCAAGATTTTAATACAAGAATCGTATGTCATTTACTTGCTGGTTAAACAGAAACTAGCTGTCGGCTTATTCAACAACTGCACCACGGATTTGTGTAAAGCAATTTCTGATTTCAGCCAAAATGAATGGTTCAGTTCACAGCTGAAAGAAATTACCCGGCTGACTACCAATTCCGTAATAGGGAAAGGTTCGGCTTTCTTAGTTAACCTCCCTCGATTAGCAATAAATTTATTTGTGGTTTTCTTTACTTTGTTCTATTTTTTGAAGGATGGTGAGAATTTATTGAAGCGCCTGCACAACTATCTGCAGCTTCAGCAGAAGAATTATATCCATCTATTGGAGAGATTAAAAGAGATAGTGCATGGCATAGTTTATGGTTTTTTATTGATTGCCCTGATTCAGGGTATTTTTGGTGCATTAGGTTTTTTTATTTTTGGCATACCTTCTCCTTTGTTCTGGGGAGTAATTATGGCCTTCTTTGCGTTAATTCCAGCCATCGGGACAGGAGTTATCTGGGTTCCTGCGTCGCTTATTTTAATTCTGGACGGAGTTTTTCAGGATTCAACTTCTTTAATTCTGAAAGGTGTTGGCCTGTTGATTTATTCTTTTATTTTTGTAGGAAGTGTGGATAACCTTCTCAGGCCAAAAATAATCGGTGATAAAGCAAAAGTTCATGTTGCTATCGTCATGCTGGGAATTTTTGGCGGGATTCTTCTTATCGGTCCGCTGGGAGTGATTATTGGGCCGTTATTATTATCTTTGACAGTAGAAGTTATGAAAGTGTATCTGCTTGGAAAGTCTAAAAAGTGAAAGATTCTTTTGAAAAGTTAAGAACAAAATTAAGAAAAATAATCAAGAAAATAAATAATCCATTTCACTGATTTTTCTTTGCGTATTCAATCAATTGCTGTATATAATTACTCAGTTGGATACTTTCAGGGACGTTGCGAAGAACAAAAGTTTTACTTAACTGCATTGAATAGGTTTTGAAGCTTCGATCAAGGAAATTCTTAGTTGCAGCAGTATTAGTTATATTAAGGTAGTAGACGGTTTCTTTTCCATGAGTGATTCTATTTTTATAAAATAAGTAAGGCTGCCTGACTTTTCTTAAGGTCAAGAGTATTCCTATGATAATAATCGCAGCAAGAGTAAGTAAAGATCCTGTTTTAAGGGTAGTTTCTTGTCCAGCACTTAAATCTAACAAAGAAATGTTTACCAGAACCCCGAGATAAAAAATAACTGCTAAAAAGAGCAAGGTAAGTGTTTTTGGGATAAGGGTTCGTTGTTTAGATTCTTGGACCGCATAGATTGGTTGTTCTTGAGTCAGGTTTATCATCTTAATTATTAATGGCGGTTGCTTTATAATATTTACGAAGAAGAGTTTAGTATTTTTGAAAGTATACCAAAAGCACTAAATTTTCGAACTAATAATCAGTGCTTTTGTATATGCTCGAAAATTTTGTTTTCGGCATGCCAGAAACACATGGTTTCTGTGCATATAAAAGCAAGAACAATGTTCGAATGTATCTTGCTTTTAGTATAAATAAAGAAAATGATGCTGGCTCTTCAGCCAGCATTGTCACGGTCATGGGATTGACGTAGGAAATCCCTTCGCCTCGCAAATGGCGTGACATTTGAACTGGACCCACCCGGACATTCGTGCAGTATCTAGTTTTCGCGGTGGACTATATGTAACGTATGTCCGCCCAACTCGCCTAGATTGCTGGCTATTCGAACCGGGGATCCCCTCGATACAGAAAACGCAAGCATCTTATACAAACACTACGCGTTTGCGTCAACGAGATGTCATCTGCAGTCTCTTTTGAGAGATAGCCGCTAGACCATGGGTCCAATGTCTTGAGAAAGACGTATCTTCTTTTATAAATTTATTCCTATTAAGATAATAATTCAATATATTGACTAAAGATATTAACCTCTCTTTTCTATGAAGTCCTAATTCTCGCTAAATTTATATATTCAAGAGAATTAAAACATTATTAAAGGTGATGTGATGGCAATTGAGCTTCTTTCCAAGGATCCAGCATATGTTAACGATCCTACTTACAGGTCAAAGCTGTTGAAAGAATTTGGCTTTGAAGAAGAGGAAGCAGAAATCATTTCCGGTGAATATCAGAAAACCGGTTTCCCTAAATCGTTACGGAATTGCCGTTTATTGTGGGAAGTATATGATTTAAGTTTAGAAGAACCTTATTTCTGGCTCCTTGATTATTTTAAGGACGGTTTTCCGATCATAGAAAAGATTGAAGATTCTTTTGCCGCGGCAGAAAATTCCGCTTTTTTTGGAGTAACCCAGCAGCGCTTAGGGGCGCAGCAGGACAGGATTTCACAGTTCTTAGCTACCATGGGGAAAATGGTCAAGGAATTATTTCAGATGGTGCGGGAATTGCGGATCATTGATGAGAGGTTAGGTTATTACAGAGCAATTGATGATGAATTAAAGAAACCTCTTGAACAACGAAGCAAGACTGCAGATATTACCATGAAAGGGTTGTTTGTCGATCTCGTTCAGGGCGGAGGAAAGAGCGCCGCTTCTGTCTATGGGATGGCGCGTGAGCTGGAGTTTATCACTTTGCCAGATTTGTTTTTTGATGCTCCTCCGTTTAAAGATGATGCTGAATTGAACCGGCATCTGGAATCGTTGAAAGAGAATTTTAATAAGAATGTACGACGGGTATTGCAGCGGCATCTTGGCCAATACCTAGAGTGGAAAAAAAGAACTCATCAAGAACATGAAAATAGAAAAATTTTCCAACTGAAATATTTACAGCAGCATTTTGATATCATTAAAATGTACCTTACCTGGGTCAAACCTTATCTTCGCCATGCTCGGGCATTGACCATGAAGGAGAAAAGTCTGACTTCGGCAGAATTAATCTCTGCATTTGAAGGAAGTCTATTGGACATAGAAATCTTGGCCAGAAGGCAGATAGGCAAAGCCCATTCCTGCGTTTTAGCTACATTTAATTATCGTACTCGTGCAGAGTTGAAAGTACAGCAGGAAGGTTATCAAAGAGGTCCAGTACATATAGGAAGGATGGTGGTCACTTTTCGCGCTTATGCCTGGAGCGATGAACAGCTGCAGAATTATAAGGCGCTTAAACAGAAAGAATTATTTGAATTGCTCGGAGATGTCTCTACTTCGGTGCAGCAGGCCATGGAATCATTAGGCGATGAATTATTCAGGTATTTAGAAGAAGCGAAAGGAAATAAAGCTGAAGAGAAAAAAGGTGCAAAGAAGGAAGAATCCAAGAAAAGTTTTGCAGAGAAATTCTTTGGAGATTTTTACACGCCGAAAAGTGTAAAATCAAAGGGTCATTCAGTGAAAGATTTGGAAAAAGAAGCAGCGGCAATAGAAGAAGCAATAGGTAAAGCAAAAAATCCGGCCATGTTTCATGCATTTAATGCATTTCATCTGTTCAAGAAAGCGCATAGAATGGCAGCGTGGTAAATGGAAATATATAATAATTGTTTATCTAAACTAATAATTAAAAGAGGATATTTGTGAAAAATAAAATTTGATGGTATTTTTCCACTCAACTAAATCCCTTCTTCCTTAAGGAGAATTTTTATAGTAATTCTTATTTACCTTATCATGGCTAGTAATAAAAATAATTCTGAGAAGGAAATAGAAGAAGCGCATCAGAAAGTGCGCGGCGAGCAGAAGCAAGAAAAGAAACCAGAACAGAAGCAAATATCTAAACCCGGACAGAAGAAAGAATCTTCTGAAAAATCGGCAGAAAAAGAGGCGGTGCCGGAAGATAACGAACAAAAACAAGCAGAGTTAGCAGAGGAACAAAGCCTGGCGGAACAAGGACAAAAAGGTAAAAGTGTGAATTTGGAAGAAATGACCAGAAATTCTCAGCCGCTTCCAGCAGAATTGCATGATTCACAATATGTGGAACAATTAAGCCAAAAGCCCATGACGGAAATTTACAAGGAGATTAAAGATATTTACAAAACAGTAGAAGACAAGGGTTATCTCAGCCCGACCGAGCAGAAGCAGGTAGAATATTTAAGTTCTGCAGTACAAAGAAAATTTGAAGATGAAGAGCAGGGAATTTATTCTTTTAGCGAACAAGCCGCTCGAGCAGCGAGCATTACCCAGCAATTGAGCGCAACCATGATGGGTTCCTATAAAGGAAAAAAGATGAATGAGATGTATAGATAAATGACGAAAGTTAAACTAGACGAAGAATTTCTTCAATGGTGGGAACGGGGTTTAGAAGAAGAAGGATATGATCTGCATAAGAAGCAGCTTAAATTGTTAGCTGATCCTACAAAAAGTCTTTATCATGTTTATAGTTATCATGAATTCTTTAATGCCATGCGCAGAGGAGAGTACGCTGCTTTGCTGGCATATAATTTTGCGTATAGTATCTGCAATCAATCCCGTTTGGAGAAAATAGTTCAGGAAGGAAAAATCATTCCTTTTAAGAAATAAGACCACTATCTTATTTCTGCACTGAAAATAAATCGTTGCTTATTTTCATGTGTCAATAAAGTAGTTTCTTTATTGTGCATGTTCACCGGTGGTTTTGAAATAAAACCTACTTTGGTTGGAAAGAGCAGGGTCCGAGAAAACTGCCCTGAGCGAAGCTTTGCAAATCAGTGAGCAAAGTCACCAACCTAACTATCGTTCTGAGCCTTCCTGTGGAAGAGAATGAAGTGACTCGACGAGCATGCTGCTGGTCTATTGACAAGCAGTAGTATGTTTTCTTTGACTATCTATTTTTTAGAGAAGTTTGAATAATTCGCTTTTTATGTAATTTCTTAGAATTTTTAAAAAAA
>CAYRMP010000044.1:0-10152 GCA_964425545.1 uncultured Methanosarcinales archaeon
TGACCAGAAATAGGATCCAATTCCAAGGTATGTTCCACTATTTTATCTGGCGGTGGAAGTTTTATTCCACCGCCTTTACTTCCCGGCGGTTTGCCAGGAAAACGGGGCTTATTCTTATCTCCGGTAGTATTTTTCTTTCTTTGTTTTGAAGAAGGCGTGTGGGCATTGTCAAAAGCGAGAAGATGGTGTTCAAGATCTTTCACTCTTTTTTCTAATTCTAATCGCGCCTCTCGCTCAGAAAATAATAGTTCTATTAATTGATTTTTACTTAACTGTCGTAGCTCTTTCTTGTCCATAACACAAGAAAGATAGATTCAGTTAAATTTTTTCAGGAGTACTTGAGAAAGATAAACCAGACATATTACATACTTTTAGGGGTTTTATTTGTAAAACTAGGTCTATTTTTTTGTATAGTTATTCAAATACGTAGAAAATATTCTTATCTCTCAATTATTTTTATGAAATTCCCAAGCGCTTTTGATTATATCCCTAATATCGTGCTCTGCTTTCCATCCCCATTCCGTGTTTATCTTGCTTGAATCTGCAACAAGATATGCAGCATCCCCGCTTCTGGCAGGAACATCAACGGTTGAAATCTTCTTTCCCGTAATCTCTTCAGCAATCTTGATTATTTCGCGAACAGAATGCCCCTTCCCCGTACCCACATTATAGGTCTGAGGAGTTTCACGTATATTTTCTAATGCCAGAAGATGAGCACTAGCAAGATCCAGTACATGAATATAATCGCGGACACAAGTTCCATCGGTGGTTGGATAATCCGAACCAAATATTTTAATACAATCTTTCTTCCCAAGTGCTGTCTGTAAAACTAATGGGATAAGATGAGTTTCTTGTTTATGTTTTTCACCGAGATTGTAGCCTGCTCCGCCTGCATTAAAATAACGAAGCGAAACAAACTGAATACCGTGGATGCGATTATACCAATGCAAGAGGCGTTCAAATTTTAGTTTCGTCTCCCCATAAAAGTTTTCTGGTGCAAGCACATCTGATTCCGTCAATTGTCTATCTTTTGCCTTGTAAACTGCTGCCGAAGAAGAAAAGATTATTTTTTTAACCCCGTACTTGACCATGATGTCAAGGAGATTAACGCCATTAGTAACATTGTTGTGAAAGAAAGCAGAAGGATTTTTCATAGATTCTCCTGCTTCAATAGATCCAGCGAAGTGAAGCACCGCATCAAATTGATTATTCTTAAAGATATTTTCCAGGAGATTTTTATCCCCTAGATCTCCAGTAATAACCGCTACTTTATTTTTTATTTCAGAAAAAAGTTCTTGTGCAAAATTGGATTTATCTAATACTGTAGGCAGATGCCCTTTTTCAACAAGAAATTGTACAACATGCGAGCCGATGTAACCTGCTCCACCGGTAACTAAGACTTTCATTTTCTTCCTATACCCGCATACTCGAAACCTTCATCTTTGACTAGTTCCGGTTCGTAGATGTTTCTCCCGTCAAATACAATCTTATCCTTCATGATTTTACCGAGTTCCGCAAAATTGATGCTTCGAAATTCATCCCATTCTGTTACAATGATAATAGCATTACTATCTTTCGCCGCCTCTTCAACAGAAGTACAATAGCTTATTTTGTCGTTAAAAATTTTCTTGGCATCTTCCAAGGCACAAGGATCATATACTTTTAGTATTGCTCCGGAAGATAATAATTCATTAATGATCTTAATAGAGGGGGCTTCTCGCATATCATTTGTTTTTGGTTTAAATGATAATCCTAATATAGTAAATACTTTTCCGTTAAGAGTCTCAAACCGTTTTTGGATCTTCTGCACTATTGTCCTTTTCTGTCTTTCATTCAAGGCATCAACTTCTTCGAAAAGTGAAGCCTGATATCCGTGTTGTTTAGCTGTTGTGATGAGCGCCTTCACATCTTTAGGGAAGCAGCTTCCCCCATAACCTACACCGGGATTAAGAAATCTGGGAGAAATACGATAGTCTAGTCCCAGAGCCATGGAAACTATTTTTATGTCTGCGCCGACCTTATCGCAAATATTAGCCATTTCATTGATAAAGGAAATCTTGGTAGCCAGAAAAGTGTTATTGGCATATTTTATAGTTTCTGCGGTTTCCCAATCCGTTTCCACTATCGGTAAATACGTCCGCATCCTTCCAGAATATACTCGACGCATGACCGAGACCGCTTTTTCAGAATCAGTTCCTATAACAATCTTATCCGGATAATTGAATGCCCTAATGGCATTTCCTTCTCGTAAAAATTCCGGATTAGAGACAACATCGAAAGGAATCCCTTTTTTATTATTCTCGGCAATAATTTCAGTTACTTTCCGTGCTGTTCCCGGAGGAACAGTGCTCTTATTTACAATGATTTTACAGCCATTGATATGCTCTCCAATAGTCTTAGCAACGGAAAAGACGTATTGCAGATTAGCCGAACCGTCGCTATCGCTAGGAGTATTTACACAATTAAAAATTACTTCTCCAAAATGAACTGCTTCTGAAGCATCTGAGGTGAAGCAGATTTTTCCTTTTTTGATATTCTGATGCACTAACTCCAGCAGCCCCGGTTCATAGAAAGGCACCTTTCCTGTTTTTAAGGTTTCAATCCGTTGCGAGTCGATATCAATACAAAGAATATCATGGCCCAAATTAGCCAGGCAGGCGCCGGTAACTAATCCCACATAACCAGTTCCGAAAATAGTTATTTTAATTTTGCATACACCCTTTTCGCTCCTTCTAGTGATTCAAAACTACCTACATCAAACCAATGCTCATCAAAGACAAAACCATGCACTTCTGATTTTTCAGCTAAATAAGTAATCAGATTTCCCGGAGCATCAGCTTTTCCCATTCTTATTAAATCCTGAAGATGAGATAAATCTGATTTTTGGAACAGATAACAGGCAGTACTGACTAAACTGCTTTTTGGCTCTGTCGGTTTTTCTTCAAAACCAACCACTTTACTTCCCTGAAGAATCCCTACACCATATTTTCCTTTAACCTTTTCTAAACTTTTAAGCTCATGAAAGGCCACTACTGAAGATTTTTTCTGATGAAAAAAATCAACAAACTGAGAAAGAGAAAAACCAAACAAATTATCTCCGGCTATGACTAGGAGATCATCGTTAATATTTTCTTTTTGCACTACAAAGTGAATATCTCCAATAGCACCTAAACGGTCTTCATTGCTTTTAGTGCCGTCATTAAGGATTTTTATATTGAAAGGAGATTTGAGGGTTTTGCTCCAGTTTAAAAAAGTTGAATAAAATTTATCATTAGTGACTACATAAACGTCTTTAACATTTTCAATCTCTTCTACTTTAGCTAGAATATGATTGATGATGGTCTTTTCACCCGCCTTCAATAAAGGTTTGGGAGTATTCTCTGTTAAAGGGTATAACCTCGTAGCGTAACCTGCCGCTAAAACCAACACTTTCATAGACAAAAACAAAGGAAAATGATTTAAAAGTATTGTGGAAGAGGGATTTTACTGTAGAGTTGGATTAAATCGTTATAAGGTTTTGTGACTATGCCGACAAATTCAACTTTTCCATCTTTTAAGATGTAAATTGGATCGCTGGAATTACCACATTCATATTGGATCGGCGTAGAATCATTTAAATATCACCTCATGACTAAGAATAAATAAAACTAGTATGATTAAAACATCTTAGTTAGGGCAGTGTCTCAGAAGAGCAAAGATTAAGGAAGCGGAAGGGGCCAGGTAGGCGGAAGCGATCAAACTAGTAAACGAGTCTGCTGACAAGTACTTTGTGGGAAATGCTTAATTATTGAAAAAACCGCAGACTGTAGAAAACTCATTGCAAAGAAATGCAAAGATAGTGATTCCTTATAACACAGAGTTAGTGAATGTTATCGGGGATTTGACGGGAGTCATGCCTCTAAAGAAAAAGTAATTCATCTAATCCTTCGCGACCATCTCGCTATCCCACTTATCTTTAGAATTATCTTCTCTTTTAATCAAATACTTGCCCATCACCAAATAATCTATTCCGGTGCCCATCATGCACTTATAGGCATCATGAGGGCTACAAACAATTGGCTCCCCCCGGATATTGAAAGAAGTATTAATCAGAATTGGTATGCTAGATAACTTTCCGAATTCCTTTACCAAATCATAATACATTGGATTCTGCGCTCTTCGTATAGTCTGCAGTCTTCCAGAGCCATCGACATGAGTGACGGCGGGGATTTTCTTACGCCATTCTTTTTTGACCGGATAGACCATCAGCATATAATCAGTTGGTTCAGGAATAGGATTATCACATTCAAAATAAGTTAAGGCGTCGTCTTCGCAGACTACTGGAGCAAATGGCCTAAACTTCTCCCGATGTTTTACTTTCTGATTGAGAATCTCCTGCATTTTGACATTGCAAGGATTAGACAAAATGCTTCTAGCACCTAACGCTCTTGGACCCCACTCCATTCTACCCTGGAACCAGCCTATAACCTGATTATCATGAATGAGTTTAGCTGTCTTGGCAACAAGTTCTTTCTCATCCGCAAAGTTCGCGTAGGTAACTTTGTTGGTATCTAGGTACTGTTTGATTTCTGCATTACTAAAGGAAGGGCCAAGATAAGCAGTAGTTAAAGTATAATTTCTAGGATTCTCAAGAATACTGTTATAGATATACGAGGCTACGCCGATGCTATTTCCCCCATCAGTAGCATTGGGTTGTATCCATATTTTTTTAAAGGGAGTATTACGTAGTATTTTACCATTAGCGACACTGTTAAGAGCCACCCCTCCGCCGATGATAAGATTGTCACATTTAGTAACTGCATGAACATGCTTGAGCATTTTGAACAGTACTTCTTCTGTAATCAGCTGTAAGGCAGCAGCAATGTCTTTATGGCGCTGGGTTACTTCCGATTCAGCTTTTCGAATAGGACTACCTAATAACTTGCACAGTTTTCTAGAAGGCATGCGATCCCCATAATGATAAGTAAAATAACTCATATCCATGCAGTAGCTCCCATCTTCTTTGATATCTATGATCTGTTTCAGCTTGTAGTAATATTTGTTTTCATTTTTATTCATATTACCATAGGAACTTAATCCCATCACTTTGTATTCAGAGTTGTTGACGCTGAATCCCAAATACCCCGTTATAGTTGAATACAAAAGCCCCAGGGAATGGGGAAATTTTATTTCTTTTATCAAATGGATCTCATTTCCTTCAGCCAACCCATAGGAAGTAGTGGTCCATTCACCCACACCGTCAATAGTGAGCACCGCTGCTTTATTGAAGGGGCTTACTAAATATGAACTGGCCGCGTGTGCCAGATGATGGTTGATAAAAAAAACATCTCCTTTATAATGCAACTTTTTGCGGATGGTTTTCATCAGCCGTAGCTTCTCGTTAATCCAAGATGGAAGAGAACTGATGAAAGTTTTGACACTGAAAGGAAACATCTCTAAGTGCTGGGAAAGGATCCGCTCAAACTTGAGAAAAGGCTTTTCGTAAAATCCAATAAAATTGATGTCGTTGATGGTAAGGTGCTGGCTTTCTAAGCAGTATTTAATCGCATTAAGAGGAAAAGAAGCATCGTGTTTCTTACGAGTAAATCGTTCTTCTTCCGCCGCTGCCACAATTACTCCATCTTTCAGCAAGGCAACAGAGGAATCATGATAATAACAGCTGATTCCTAATATGTACATATGATTCCCTCAAAATTGTTTGTAATATTTCTCACGCTCTTGTTTTTTTATATTAAGATCAGACCAGTATGATGCTTTTTTTTTAGAGATTTTTCGTTCCAGGAAATGTTTTCTAAAAATACGGGCAAAGATAGCAGTGACACCTACTCCTACAATATACATCACCAGCAAGAGAACCGTATTTACAACAGCAGTGATATTCTCCCCAAACTGCTTCATGCCCTTTCCTACAGATTTAAAGAATAGTTTTGCAGTCATAATACAAACTTTTTAATAAGACCCCCCAGGGCAGTAATGAGTAAGACGCCTATGAATATTTTCAGAAGAACAGTAGAAGAGTAGGAAATCTTCCCCAAGCTAGCGAGGATGTAAAATAAGAGCAAAGAAGACAGAATATAACTGATAAAAAATCCCACTTTTACTCCTATCTTTCCAAGAGAGGAAGCATGTTTCTCCATAATCCTTGTTTTCTAACGGTCTTCTTTATAAATTTATACAAAATTTGTACGTATTAAGTCCCGTCTAGTGAAGAGAAAAAGATAAATTCTCCTTCGTTTTCATAGCCTCTTGATAAACCACCTGCGCCCAGTTCTAAAGTTCGCTCAAAAAAGAACACAGAAAGAGACGATTCTAAACCAATGGTGTGAAAAATGGGGATTAAACATATTCGCTCTAGAGTGCATAAGCCCACAACGACTGGGAAAATAGAGGGACATCATCTGACATTCATAAACGAAATTCACTTCTGTGGGGGAGATTTGGAAATGTTTAGGTATCGTTACAACCATATTCGTCCTCACAGAAGCTTGTTTATGAAAACACCAGCAGAAGTCTATTTTGATTTGCAGTACGTGCATAGCTCATTTTTGGCTCGTCGACAAAATGGTCGTAATTTTCACTAATTGTAAACTGACATTTATAAACCATCGACTACAGACTAGCTATGCACATACGATTTGCAACAAAGATTAAAAGCATCAAAAGAAGAGCGTTTGGATTTAGGGATGTGGAATATTTTATGCTCAAAATATTTCAAAGTTCAATGAAGAGGTTTGCCTAAAATGGGAGAAGAGCCAAAATTATAATAATTCATTTCTCCTTCATTCCCTGACCAACACAACATTCTTCCTTTTCATATATCGCTTGAATTTCATCCCTTTGGCCGCATCCCAAAAAGGCTTGCTGCTGTCCGGTTTCATGTGATCATGAAATTCAATGACCATCAAATTAGTTTTAGAAAGCCATTGATAATTTTTGGCAAACAATTCTTTTTCCGCCCCTTCTATATCTATCTTAGCAATGTCTATCTCCTCTTTCCCTTCTTCTTTCATAAGAAGGTTTATGGAAACGGCATCGCAAGTAGCTGGTCCATCCTCAGTAGTCTCTTCAACTTGAAATCCCCATTTACTATTTTTTTCAAGATTAGTGATGCGGAGTTTGGTATCTGAATTCCAAAGACCTGCTTTAATACAGCGAACGTTTGGATATGCTTCTGTGTTCTTTTGAAGTAACTTAAAATTAGATTCTTCTGGTTCTATAGCAATGATTCTGGCTTTCGGGAATTTGTTGGCAAAATAGACAGCAGTAAAACCAACATTTGCACCTGCATCGATGATAAAGAGCGGTTCTTTTTTTGGTTTGATATTGTATTCTTCTTCAACAAAAATATGGTATAAAAGCGGGACATCAGAAGTATTTGGCCTGAGAGTAATTGGGTGTTGTATATTCTTTATCCGTAGTTGGGCTTCTCCTTTTCCAAACATTAATTTCATAGTGCTCTTGGAAAGATTGCAAATTTTTTCTTTAGGGAGATCCTGCAATGCCCCGTATAGCGGCCAGAAGATTCTGTCTCGAAAAAAAACTCTTCCGGGGATATTTTCGTATAGAGCGTGAATGTATTTCTTCATTTTTCGTAATTTTGATCATTTAATCAATTTTCTATATTTCTGCTTAATTACTTGCTTAATCGTGCAAGAACTTCCTAATAAAACCAAGACCATACGCAAAATGCATGATGATGGTTGTTAAAGGTATAATCAAAAAAGATATTAGATTTTTGGTTTTAAGAGTTCCGAGCACTGATTGGATTATTAGGATAAATAAGTATATGCCCATACCTGCACTAAGCAAAGAAAAGACTAGTGCGGAAATAAACGAAAAAAACCCCATAATTAAAAGATAAAGTACAAATAGTGATGGTACAACATGTATCAACTGAAATGAACCCGGCGCTGCTTTAATTATATCAAAGCGTGCTTTTCCTGATTTGTAAGTCTGCGTCCAGAAAGATTTCAAGGAGATTCTGCGATAATGCAGTATGTATGATTCCGGCACAAATATAATTTCATAACCAGCTTCCCTGATGCGCTGGCACCACTCTTTTTCTTCTCCTCGCCAACGAATCTTCTCGTTATGCATCCCTACTTTCCGAACCACTTCTCTCCTGACTGCAAAATTGCAGCCGGTAACAGCATATTTAGCTAATCTTACTTTTGCTCCGCGTAATCCTGCCGTGCCTATAAACGAAGTTAAAGTGTAATCTATGCATCTTTGAATTAGTGGTTGGTTGGGGGGAGCAATGTCTCTTCCTCCCGTAGCACCTATTTTTGGATTAGCCATAAATGGTTCAATTAATTTCAAAGGCCACTCTTTTGGAAATGTTGCATCTGCATCGGTGAAAACAAAGAATTCTCCCTTTGCTACTTTCATCCCTTTGTTTCGTGCACCAGGAACCCCTTTGTTGATAGGATAAGTAACTACTTTTATTTTCTTACTCTTCTTTTGGTATTCTTGTAATATTGTAAGAGTGTTGTCTTTAGAAGCGTCATTGACCATTATTATTTCGTAGTTAGGATATTCCAAAACGAGCAAAGAATCTAAACATTGCCGTAAAGTACGTTCTTCATTGTAAGCAGAAATGATTATGGATATAAAGGGCAAGCTACGCGGAGAACGTAATTGGGGCTGCACCTTGTTTACTGCTTTTTTCATCATTTTTATCCATTTATAGTAACTTTTTAGTGATTTCTATTTTTAAGATAGATTGGGTTAAGCTTTCTTATTTGATGCCATCTAGAATGGCGCGCAAAGCTTTTTCTGTAAGCACGCGAGGATTGTTCTTTACTCTTTCTGGACTAAATCCTTTGGCAACAATAAGGTCGTGATGTTCCGGAGCGGTGATGTTAAGATCACTCAACTTTCTGACCAGCTCCAATTGATCCATGAAGCAGTTTATCTTATGGTGCAGCTGTTCCGGTGTATGCACTTGAAATAATGAACATAATTCAGAAATTGTTTTCTTGACATAATTTTCACCTCTTTTATCAAGACAGTCATCAGCAGTTACCTCGCCGTTATACAAAACCATTTCGCCCAAGGTTAAAGCACAGGCGTGGCCATGCGGAATTCCAAAATAAGAGGTAATTGGATAAGAGATTGAATGACAAGCAGTAGTTTTAGAAATAGCTATTGCTTTCCCCGCAAGATTAGCGGCCGTTAACATCGCCTCACGATTCTGCGAAGAGGGATTATTTACTGCTAGTACTAGGTTATTCAAAATCATAGATATTGCCTGCTGAGCATAATCTTTTGATTCTTCCGTTGATTTAGTGGACCAATAAGATTCAACCGCTTGACATAAAGCATCCATTCCGGTAGAAGCAGTGATGGTTTTAGGTAGTCCGAAAGTTAATGCAGAATCAAGAAAAACGTATTCCGGAAGCATCCATTCTTTATGTTCGAGAGAATACTTTTTATTTTTAATATAAACTACAGCAAAAGGAGTAGCTTCTGATCCAGTTCCGGAAGTAGAGGGGATAGCAATAAGTGGCTTTGGTCTATGAATCGCGTTAATTTCTTTTTTTATGTATCTTTCTGGTTCTCCCGGTTGAGCCGCAAGAAAATTAATTGATTTTGCCATATCTATAACGCTTCCTCCCCCGAGAGCAATAACTAAATCGTTATCATTCTGCCTGAACAGGGAGATTCCTTTCTTAATATCTTCCAGTTGCGGATTAACTGAAAAATCAGAAAAAGAAGTGATTTTGTAAGTTGAAAGCAAAGATTCAAGAATTTGCTGTGCTCCTGAATAATGATATGATGTTTTTCCAGTTACTAAATATATTGAGGAAGGTTTTTCCTTTTCTAAAACTTCTCTGAGACGATCCAGACTTCCTTGGCCGACATATTCTTTTTGCATCTTTTTACCAAAGTGATTTAAGGCTTATTTTGCAAAAATTCCATGAATTGATTTTTATTTTCAAAAGTGGATTGGGTAGGTCTACCCAGATTTTTGCGTGCTCCTTTATTACAACGTATTTCTAATAAGGCCGGACCTTTTCCCAGTTTAATCTTTTGTAATTTATCTTTTAATTCCTCGGCGGTCTCTGCACTAAAAAACATTTTATACCCATTTGATTTAGCTAATCCCATAAAATCTATTGCGTCAGCAGTGGTAGGTTGTCCGCCAACAGA
>CAYRMP010000045.1:0-9926 GCA_964425545.1 uncultured Methanosarcinales archaeon
AAAAGAATATATAGAAGTATCGACTACTAAATGATTAAGAGGTCAAAGATAAGTTTTAATTTAATGGTGTTAAATCCGGCCTTTTCCATATCCGCCAAGCATTGTTCAGCGATATTTGTTTCCTGGCCGAGATCTTCTTCAGCGATTTCTTTAATCCTTAGGATTATTTTTCTTTTTTCAGTTATGGTTTTGCTGGCATATCCTGTTTTTAGTTTATTTGTTGAATCAAGAGTAGCAGTGATGGAAGCAGTCAATTGATATTCTGATTCAGTAAAATAATCCGGCACTGTTATGGTGAGGTAAAAGTCTTGGCTTTCTCCGGCGCGGATGCCGTTTAATATCGAAGGATTCCAGGTTACGTATTTAGCCAGGAAACCATCTAACTTCAGCTGCACATTATTCATCACCGTATTTTCATAAATATTTTCAATGCGTATTGTGAATGTCTGCTGTTTTCCCCGTAATATATCAAATACTTCTGACGTAGTAATAGCTCCTGCTCCTCCTCCTCCCCCGCCGGCTCCGCTGGCGACCGATTCTGAATCTCCCGGTGAAGTAGATGATGTAACAGCTGCAGCAGCTGCTCCGACAGCTCCTAAAGTAGCTGCAAGAGCATTTACAGTTACTGCTACGGTATCTCCAAATAATAAATTCTGTCCGGCCAAATCAGTTCCGGTAGAATTAAACCCGGTAGCGTTTGCAACAATGGTCTTGGCACCGGTAGATGCATCAGATGGAATTCTCACCTCAAGGTTCAATTCATCGCTATCTCCAGAAAAGAAATCTTTATAAGTCTTATTAATATCACCAAAAGTAACTACCCAATCTGAAGGCAGAGTTAAGAAGAAGGTTACGTTGGTGGCATTTCCTTCACCGATATTATCTATCTTGGCTACTATCGGTACATTTACATTGCCTTGGGTAACAGTAAGGGTTTCTGCAGACGGCGTAGTAATGGTTGCTACTAAAATTGGTTGTCCAGGAGCAACGGCGATAGTTCCCACCGTAGTTAAGGAATAAGGCACCGCGGCAGTATCATTTACGCTGATGTTTAAAGTAACGGTTTTTACTCCGGAAACGGTAGCATTGTCTAACACTTCAATCTGCCTAACCTCTCCTGAAGATAAAGTGAAGTTAGAACTGGAATTGTAATAAGTCTTGTTTGAATCAGAGCTGATATTAAAGTGGAAAGGGAAATCTCCGGAATTGTTGATGGTAAGATTGCCCAAAGAGACATTATTGTTAAGGTCAGCTCTGACCGCTGCAAAAACGGAAGGCGTACGGGTCCAATTACGATCAAGCTGTACCGAGATATTGACCATATTACTTTGAGCAGAATTACCGCTGCTGTCATTCGCCCAGAGCTGTAGATTATACGTCCCGGCAGTAGTCGCATTAAAACTGATGTTATAGATTAATGTCTGAGAGTTGTAATTCGGTGTTAGATTAGTGAACAGAGTGCCGGTACTCAATTTATATTGGACCACTAAAGTATGGATTCCAGTGACGTTGTCAGTTACATTGGCAAATACGGTTATGTTGACATTTGGATCTAGTTCTGCTTCGGAAGAAGGACTGGTAGTGAGACTATTAAAAGTAGGGATAGTCTTGTCTACAGTAATATTAATGTGCTGATTATTGCTGAGATATCCCTGGCTATCGTTAGCTATTACTGTCACTACTTGCGGGCCTTCTGCTAAGGTAGAAACATTATAGCTGGCAATCCAATTTCCGGACTGGTTGACCGCTGAAATATTGAATGGTGTTCCGGTGTTATTGCTGAAACTGAACAGGACTGTCTGGATGGTCAGATCAGAGATGCTTGCGTTAAATGTCTGGTTGCTGGATCTGATAGAATAATTGCTGTAATTTGTTGGAGATAACCAGCTGACCACCGGCGGAGTATTATCAATAGCGAAAGAAACATATTGGGTCTGGTTGTAATGACCTAAGCTGTCGTTAGCTATCACGGTCATCGTATTTGTTCCTTCTGCTAAAGTTGAGACGTTATAACTGGCGCTCCATGCACCTGAATTATTAGTTGCCGTGGCGTTGAAGTTTGCGCCGGAAGCATTGTCAAAGCTGAATAAAACCGATTGGATAGTTAAATCGCTGATATTCGCATTAAATGTTTGATTGCTGGAACTGATAGAATAGTTGCTGTTGTTGGCAGGAGCAGTGATGGTTACTAATGGTGCGGTGTAATCGACAATAAAAGAAACATATCGTGTTTGGTTGTAATTGCCTGCGCTGTCGTTAGCTATTACGGCCATCGTATTTGCGCCTTCTGCTAAAGTGGAGACATTGTAACTGGTACTCCATGTTCCGGAGTTGTTTGTTGCCGTAGCGTTGAAGTTTGCCCCGGAAGCATTGTCAAAGCTGAATAAAACTGATTGGACATAATTTTCTTCTGAAATAGTTGCGCTGAAAGTCTGGTTGCTGGAACTGATGGAATAGTTGCTGTTGTTGGCGGGAGCAGTGATGGCAACTCTTGGAGCAGCATAATCAACAATGAAAGAAACATATTGGGTCTGGTTGTAATGGCCGACGCTGTCATTAGCTATTACGGTCATCGTATTTACACCTTCAGCTAAAGTGGAGACATTGTAACTGGCGCTCCAAGTACCGGAGTTATTGATTGCCGTGGCATTAAAGTTTGCGCCGGAAGCATTGTCAAAGCTGAATAAAACCGATGGAACATAATTTTCTTCTGAGATGGTTGCGCTGAAAGTCTGGTTGCTGGAACTGATAGAATAGTTGCTGTTGTTGGCGGGAGCAGTGATGGTAACTCTCGGTGCAGTGTAATCTACTATGAACGAAACAGATATAGTTTGGTTATAATTGCCTGCACTGTCGTTAGCTATTACGGTCATCGTGTTTACACCGTCTGCTAAGGTTGAGACGTTATAACTAGTGCTCCAGGTGCCGGAATTATTTATCGCAGTGGCATTGAAGTTTGCTCCCGAAGCATTGTCGAACATAAACAAGACCGATGGAACATAATTTTCTTCTGAAATCGTTGCGCTGAAAGTCTGGTTGCTGGAACTTATAGAATAGTTGCGGTTGTTGGTGGGAGCAGTGATGGCAACTCTCGGTGCAGTATAATCTGTGATAATAACTATCTGTTGCGTGTTATTAATTAAAGCACTGGTATCATTTGCAAATACCGTGACGGTATTAGAACCTTCAGCTAATGTAGAAACATTATAACTGGCAATCCAATATCCTGAATAGTTGACAGCAGAAATATTAAAATCAGTTCCGGAAGCGTTGTTAAACAGAAATAAGACCGTACTAGGACTAAGAGTGTAAACACTGGCATTGAAGGTTTGGTTTCCAGACCTAAGAGTGTAATTACTGTTATTAGAGGGAGCAGTTATGTTAACCAGGGGAGCAGTTCCAGAAATTACCAGGAAGGTGCTAGTTTCTGTCTGATTAACATTTTTATGGGCACTGGTATCGTTGGCAATTATTCTGACAGTATATGTCCCCGAATCAGAAGTAGTAAAAGAAATGTTGTAAAGAGTATTATTTCCCGTTCTGTTAGCGAGAGTTAATTGCTGGATTGAACCATTGGGATAGGTGATATTAGCTAATACCACACCTACTAGGATGTTATCGACCACGGTAGCATTGATATCAATCACGACACCGGAGCTGTAGGTTAAACCAGAAGGACTGACGTTAGTCACATTCGGAACCGGATCATATCTATACCAGTCAAACATGGCTCCTTCTTGCGCGCCATTTAACACTTCCGTATTTTGTTCAATAGGTGATTCACCAATGGTTCTGAATGTTTCGCCGTCCCAACGAATTAAAGAAATATCTTCAAGAATATCCATCGCTGTAATCATAACCTCGTTAGTGGTAGGATGTTTAACGAAACGCATCCCTTCGATGTCATCAGAAGCAAAAGCAACCGTTTTTGGGACTGTGGTTAAAGCAGAAATACTCCAACTATTAGGTTTAGTGAAGTTAAAATAATCTACAGATAAACTGTTATCTTCAATGAAACCGAAGAGCGCGGTTGTTCCGTTAACCCAAGCACAATCAACATTGGGATTATTTGTACCGTGTGATTCTGTAGCTCCGTCTTCAGTAGGAGGACTTGCAAGAATGGTTGTTCCATCCCACATACGAACATTGACATCATTCCCCGTGTCTTGCCAGATCAAGCCGATATAATCAGAAGTTGGTTCTGAACAAAGACGAACGGCATTTAATCCGTTTCCCAAGGCAATAGTTGTTTCTCCACTCCAAGTGGTGCCGGTAACATTATAAGTGCGATAGACTAAATTATTTCCTTCACCATACACCACTAATCCATTACCGCTAGCTTCATCCCAGGCAAAGGCAAAATTAGAATCTGTGCTTGATTTTGTTCCTTCTGATAATAACAGGCCTTTTGATTGGTTAAATTCGGTTCCGTCCCAAGGGATTGCATAGATATCACCTGAATTGTCAGCTTCACTATCATGAATAAGCAGCATTATTTCGTCTGTTCCTGTTCGTGGGAAAAGTGCTGCCCAATTTACGGCACTCGAAGCCATCCCGGTAGTTATATTCTGCTGCGATGAATATCCCGTACCATTCCAGATCACATACTGAATAGTCGTGTCTGCCGTAGAAGAATTTTCGTACACGATTAACACCTCTCCAGAAATATCTTCTACCGCTATATCAAATGCTCGATAGGCAGAATTACGAACATCAGTACTTACTTCTAATAAATTTCCCCAGGAATTATTGGCGGGAGTATAAATCTGAATATTAACATCATTGCTCTTGTCTTCTGTTCCAACAATCACTTCATCTTGTTCATGATTTGCTTTAGTGACCACCCAAGTAATATCATCAGTTCCGCCGGTTCCAATCGATAATGCATTTTGTTCTGCAGAAAAGTTATTTGAAGAGTTCCAGGTCCTGAATCGAGGGATGGCGATATTGAGTTCTCCGTACGCAATCAAACCGTCAGCTTGAGCAGCTGAAATTGCCCCCTGAACATCAAGTCCAGAACTTAGTCCCGAACTGATTTTTAAGTAATTAGGAGAAATAGTTTCCCCATATGCCATTACGCCTGGTTGAATGGCGGAAGTATATTCTTCTCCGGCATATTCTTCCCCTTGCAGATCTTGCACTAAAGTCCAGTTAGAAAGACAAGTGTTTTCCCATTCGCTGCAGAAGTATAAATCTTTACCTTCAACCCGCTTAGTGAAATTTCCAGCAGTAAACGAGGCATTAGTAGTATCGATAACAAAAGTAGTGATAAACTCGTGTTCTCCTTGTTTGGTCCTTCCCAATTCAAACAAAGTGATATCGCCGGATAAATCATCAAACTGCAGTAACTCAATAAGCATATTAGGGTGGAGAGAAGAAGTTTTATCGTTTACTTCGACCAGATAATCTATCTTATTTCCAGAAAGCAGGATTTCTAATGAACCAACTGCTGCCAGCAAGATAATACTAAGTAAGAGCAAGAGGTAAATCCCTTTATATTGCTTATTATGTTGCCTATTTACCTTCATCATTTTTTGTACCAGGCAGTAGATTTGCCGATAGTGAAGTTAGCTACTTTTCCTTGCAGCTGCAATTTAAGGCAGTAACGGTCAGCAGTATGCCAAGCTAAATTTAATTTTAGAGCGATGTCGCGGGTAGAAAGCGGCCTGCCGGCATCTTTAATGAGGTTAAGAATAACCTTATCTATCCCTTTTTTGGTCATTTCTACACCAGAGATATTCTTTTCATTTATAAATATTATCATATTAGATATTAATATATGATACCATAATTATTTACTAATAAGAGAGAGCATAGTTGCTTACTAATATTCGCACTTTTAAGCAGATGATACCTGTTTTTGGCAGGTTCTTTTGTCAAAGAAAACAGACCACTGGTAGAAAATGGTGGAAAAAGCAGATTTTAAGATAGCTGAAGCAGGTTGCGATAATATGCCTGATTAATCCGGCACAGTTCAAAAAGTGAGTGATAATCATCATTGCCGTTCGCTCGGTGCTTTTCCTGATTTTTTTCTTGCTCAAAAAAGGCTGACTATTCAGATTAAAAGCAACAATAATTACTTCTTACGATTCATTGTTCCTCACTCACCTCTTGGCATTAATGATAATTATCACTCAGAAAAAGAATTGTGCCATTAATCCCAAAACCTTAATAACAAAATCCTGTTCTTGAGACTAAATGGATCCCATTCTCAAATTAGCCCTGCAAACAATTGAACAAAACAAGCAAGCTATAATCTTCGTTCCCAGCCGCGCCAGCGCTGAAAAAACTGCGGAAGAAATAGCTAAACTGACAGTTCTTCAACTTCCGGAATTAGAACATGAAATTCTTAAAGCCGCATCCACTCCGACTAAACAATGCCGAAAATTATCTCACTCTATCAGGAAAGGGGTCGCTTTTCATCATGCTGGGCTGCTGCAAAAACAAAAAGAATTGATCGAAGATGAGTTCAGAACTGGAAAGATAAAAGTTATCTGTTGCACACCAACTTTGGCCGCCGGGCTTTCGCTTCCCGTCTTCAGAGTTATCATCAAGTCTCTCAAGCGCTACTCCGGAAAATGGGGTATGGACTGGATTCCCGTCTTAGAATATCTGCAGATGGCCGGCCGGGCAGGAAGACCGGAATATGAATCTTTTGGGGAAGCAGTCTGCATCGCCAAGGATGAAACTGAAAAAGAAGAGATCCATGAGCGCTATATTTTGGGAAAGCCGGAAGCGATTTATTCCAAATTAGCAGTCGAGCCGGTGTTGAGAACTTATCTTTTATCATTAGTTTCTTCCGGCGTTATCCGTGACCGAGATTCCATGAAAGAATTTTTCTCAAAAACCTTCTGGGCTTATCAGTTCAAAGACCTAGAGAAACTGGAAGCGATCATGGAACGGATGCTGCATCTTCTTGAAGAATGGGGATTCATAACCATCGTTGGGTCCGTAAATGCAGGATTTATTTCTGCCAATGAACTGAATCAAGAGAAATTACGTCCCACCCCATTGGGAAAGAGAGTCTCAGAATTATATCTCGACCCATTGACTGCGCGGCATCTTTTAGACTGCATGGCGGGATTTGATTCTAACAAGAATGCCTTTTCTCTTCTCCAGATGATCTCTTACACTTTAGAGATGCGTCCGCTGCTGCGTATAAAAAGCAAAGAACAAGATGATATTCAAGAAGAATTGACTAAAAGATACGATCTCTTGCTTAAAGAAGAGCCCGGTGTACACAGCATAGATTATGATGACTTTGTTAACTCTATCAAGACGGCTTTATTTTTTGACTCCTGGATAGACGAAAAAGATGAAGATTTTCTGCTGGAGAAGTATGGCATCTGTCCCGGAGAGATAAGAGTAAAGCAGGATAATGCCGACTGGCTCTTATATGCAGCAGAAGAATTAGCTGCCTTGCAGGATTATAAACTCGCAGTGAAAGAAATCCGCAATTTGCGTCTGCGGGTAAAACATGGAGCCAGGGAAGAGCTTCTTCCTTTATTGAAATTACAGGGGATAGGTCGGATTAGGGCCAGGAAGTTATACCTGCAGGGAATCCATGACTTGGGCGATATTAAAAAAATTGATCCTACTTCGCTGTCCCAGCTGATCGGCAAGGCAGTAGCGGAAAGCCTCAAAAAGCAAGTGGGTGAAGAGGTTCAGGAAGTGCCCGAAGGGAAACGTAAGGGGCAGACCAGCATCTTAAAGTATTGACTACTTTTAGGTGACTAAATGAACAAAAGATTTATAAATCCGGTTATGAATTAGAGTATAAACTGAGGTAATACCAAAATGAGATCACCTAAAATAAGACAATACCCGAATGGTTTGATTTATACGGATAGCGAGGGAGACGAAGTAATAATTGGAGTTATCCCTCCAGAAGATCACTCTGATAATGCAGATGGGGCCGTTAGCACTTTAATAGGTGATTACATTGCTGATTCAAGCAGAAATCCGTCTTCATGGAAAGGCTACAAAGCCAGGGAATTTCCAATGATCAAGGTAACAGAAGAAGATATTAGCCAAAAAGAATTGGATGAAATTCATTCTATAGAACGAGGAGCTGCTTATACTGCTGACAGCTCTTTGCATAGTTTGTTGCTTGATTATTATAGTCCAGCGAGGTAATACCAAAATGAATAAAGATAATCTATCCACTTACAAACAACCATTTAGGTCAGAAGTAGTAGACCTGCCAGCACTAGTTGAATCACTAAACCCTTTAGATGATTCTCTGGATTATATTTTAGCGGTAAAAGACAGTGCAGAGATTGGAGAATTTGCACATTACAGTAAAGCTGAAATAAAGCAATTAAAAAAAGAGGTCGATCAAGCATATCTTAATCTGCCAGATTATGTCCGCCCTTTGATTATGAACGAGATGCTTTCCCTCTGGGTGCAATTGTCTTATCTTTAAACATCTTTAAACAAAGACAGATTCAATAACCATTAATCAATAACTATTAACCGCAATTATAATCAAAAAATAAAACATGAAAAACATGCCCATGAAAAACGAAACCATGAAAAACGTAACATATACGCCGGAAGAACTGGATTTTTTTGGACTTTCACCTAAAGACAACTTTGCAGATTATACTCCTGCAGAATACTTTGCGGTAGTTAACGGAAGCCTAGCTGCTGGAAAAATGAAAGATTATACTTTAGCTGAGATTCAGGAAGTAGAAAATAACCTGCGGCAAGTTTACTCTACCTTATCTACTCCGCAAATGTCAACTGAGCAAATTGTTAAATGCCTTGATGGACCAAATGAAACTCTAATTAACATTGTTACTCTTCGGCAGAATAAAGAACAGGAACAGGAAAAAGTTTTAACCAGCGCCCTTACCTTTTTGAATGAAGTGATCGATGAATACGATGCTGATGCGCCGGAAAACCTTGCGCGGAAATATATCGGAACTGTGCGTAACGACCTTGCTGCTGGAAAATTAGACCAGTACAGCTTAGCGCAGCTTCAAGAAGTAGAAAACAACTTTAAGGAAGCATATTCTATACTTTCCGACGAAGAGAAAGAATTTCAATCAGAAAGTTGTATTCAAACCATCATTGATTTGACTTACTTACAAAACAATAGTGTAGAATTTATTGTTCAGAGTTTAATAGAAGATTATTTTGTAGATTCTAAGAAAAACCCGCAATCATGGGGGGGATTTAATCCTGGAAAGTATAAACCATCCAATAAACAATCAAATGCAGCTAAGCCGCAGATCAGCGAACAGTTGAAAGATACCGTTGAATATAGTCTTGCTGATTTAATTACAGCAGATAGTCAAGAAAATTATCCAGAAAAAAGAAAAAAAACCATTCAAAAATTCTCTTTAAAAGATAATTCCGCATATGAAGAAGAATACTCTTTAGGCGCTCTTTTAGGAAAAGTGATAATCTCTCCAATGGTTTGTACTGCATTCAAAGCGCATTGCGTGGTGCAACCAAAACAGACCTCTAAAAAAGTTTCAGCAGGATTAGCAGAATCAGTAAGCTTATTTTCTCCCAGTGCTTTTTATTTAGATGCTTCTCAGGGCATAGTTGAAAGGTATGATCTTTCTTTGAGATTAGAAGAACTTAGTAAAATAAATGTTTCGCGATTACCTGTTGCAGTAAATACACCCGTAGTTACTGTACCTACTGTACCCATACCAGTAGCTATACAATCATCTAACTCTAAATTTAATAACTCTAATAAATCTAAATTTAATTCAGCAAACACCATAGCAAATACATTAGCAAAAGCAGCGATTGTTGCTGCTGCAGGCATTGCTTCTTTAATAGGATACAATTTTCTGTCAAGCTCTATCAATGCTGTTGATGATCATCAGCTTGATTATTACCATGGTTCTCCTTCAGTACAAGTTGTTGCCCCTGTCAATACGGCAACAACCACCGGCAACTCTTCAGAC
>CAYRMP010000046.1:0-9728 GCA_964425545.1 uncultured Methanosarcinales archaeon
AGGAGCTTTTCTCCCCTGTGCTTCTTCAATCAGCTTTACGATACGAGATAAAGTCGTTTCTGCCCCCACTTTGGTCGCTTTAAAGGTGAATGTTCCCTGCTTGTTGATAGTTGACCCGATAACTGTATCATTTTTCTTCTTTTCAACGGGCATGCTTTCTCCGGTAACTAAACTTTCATCAACAGAAGAACTGCCTTCAATGATGACTCCATCTACGGGAACTTTCTCTCCCGGCTTTACAATAACTAAATCTCCTACGATAACTTGTTCCAGGGGTATTTTCAATTCTTTTCCCTTGCGTATGACAGCAGCAGTTTTAGCGCCCATTTTCGCTAATTTTGCGATAGCTTGGCTGGTTTTTCCTTTAGCAACAGCTTCCAGATATTTTCCTAGAAGAACTAATGCGATCAATATTGCAGAAATTTCAAAATATTCCCCTCCTTCTTCAATGAACAAAACTGAATATACTGAAAAGAAATATGCGGCGCTGGTTCCAATAGCGATCAATGAATCCATGTTGGCGGATTTATTCTTTAACGCCGCCCAGGTTCCGCGATAAAAAGGAAAACCTATGTAAAATTGCACGGGAGTAGAAAGAGCCCATAATATATAGGATGAATATGGAAGGGATGAGAATAACATACTTATAATCAAAGCAGGCGCTGCGAATACTGCGCTGATCAACACTTTAAACCGTAATTGCTGAAGTTCTTGCTTACGTAACTTTTCTTCATGACCAAAACTTTTTTCGCCTAATACTTCAGCATTATAGCCTTTCTTTTGGACTGCCTTGATGAAGGAATCTTCCTGCACGATTTTAGGATCATAAGTAATAGTAGCTTTCTCTGTGGAATAATTGACTAATGCAGATTTGACACCATCTACTTTTTGCAAAGCCTTGGTTAATATGGTGCTGCAGCTGGCGCAGTGCATACCGGAAATCTTTAGAGTCGTATTTTTCAAATCAGCATTTTCTTTCATTATTTCTCTCCATTATCTTGCAGCAGTATTCACTTACGTGCGAATCAATCATTTTTATTAGTGGTTTTATAGTTTCCCGATTTAAAGAATAATACTTGTGCTTTCCCTTGCGTTCTGCAAAAACCATCCCGCATCTCTCTAGGCGTTTTAAGTTGTGAGAAACCATGGTCTGTTCAAAACCAGTATGCGCGCAGAGTTCAGTAACATTCTTGCTTCCTTCCTGCAGGGAAAGAACTATCTGCAGGCGGTTAGGATTAGCTAATGAAGTAAAAAATATTTCATATACGGGCAGTGGATGTTTCATATATGATGAAAATAACATGTGATTTATAAAGCTTGTTAATTTAGAAAAGATATCTTAAAAATAACTTATTGAAGGACAATAAAATGAAAATCCTAAGATTTGTTATCCCAACCACAGCAGAGCAGCGGGGTATTTATATCCCAGCGAGGAGTAACAAAATAAAAAAAAATTAAGAAAACCTATTGTACAGCCGCACGAAAGCATACAGTGACACGAATGTTAGTACCGCTGCTTCAATCATTCCGGCGATAACCCCAGTTACACTTAGCGAGAAAAATATATGCAACTGCTCCATTATGGCCACTGCGCCAGTGTACCATCCGAGATTGCCTAAAACTCCCAGCAGAAGCATACACGCTGCTGCAAGTATAGCTCCTGCATATCCCGCTGCTAATGGATTTGCTTGATTTTCAGCCATTTTTTCACCTCCTTTTTTATTAGATCCAATTGCGCTTTTTACAATGTCCAACACATTTATTGTAAACCCAGGCATAGAATGCACCCACCAAGTAAGCAGCTATGATGACTCCGATAAGCCCAGTTATAAAATTACCCGGGGTAATCTGCGGCGCCGCATAGATTTTGGTAAGATCGATCCCATGAAACCAATTACTAAAAAAATTTACAGTTTGGGCTGGCCAGAGCGCTACCAAAGCAGCGCAAAGAGCATACGCTAATCCAGCCGTCAGCCCAAATGCAAACCCTGTCGGATGCACGTAATGTAATGTTGTATTTGGTGTTGTTTTTGGTGTTGTTTTTTTCATTTTTTCCTCTATTGATTTTTGTTGTTAATGCCTAGCAACTGATGCAACAAACACCAGCCCAAGAAACTTTCTGCTAAAGCGATCCATGCTACGATAGCAATAACCAAATTTACTGCTAATATGCTGGATTGAGGCGCCCATGGACTAAGCCACCAAAATGCTAGTGCGAAACGGAGCACTCTATCTAATTTTCCTAAGTTTTGTTTCATTTTTTTATTACCTCTTTTTTAACGTTTTTACACTTAAAAAAGGTTAGAAGGGTAAGCCCTTCTTTACCTCTTTTTATTTATGTCTTTTCCTACAACTTTTTTACAGTATTTAACCATGTGTTTGTCAATAATCGCCATTAGCGGTTCAATTGTTTCTTCATTTAATGAATAATCCCTAAATTTACCCTGTTTCTCTACGCTAACAAAACCGCATTTTTTCAATCTTTGAAGATCATGGGAGAGATTAGTCCGTTCTAATTTAAGTTGATACTGGATTTGAGAAACATTTTTAGGACCTTTTCTAAGAAGATTGATTATTTTCAATCTGCTTTGGCTGGTTAATGTGCCAAAAAACAATTTGTATGCTTTATGCACCAGTTTATCTCCCATCAATGCCCGATGTATCCTCCTAAATGTGTTTTCTTCTAACATGTGTATTAAGATATCACCTATTCTTATAAATCTTTTGATTATTAGTACGTATTAAGTCTATCTAAAAAGTGCTGGCCTGGCCAAGAGGTCTGTCGTGCTTTGCTGCTCGTAAGACCAAGTTAAGACGCGAAAATAATCGGTAAAACTGCGGGAAGCTGTGAATTAAACAGCTGATTTTCGCCACGACAGACGGCCCGCCTAGCACTTTGACCACCGGACTTAATACGTACGATTATTATTTGATGTTTATTTAAGAAGAGCATTCGTAGATTGTTTAGACAAAGAAATAAAAGCGGCAGTGGAAAGAAATAAGTTCCTGATTATGCCACTCATTCATATTTTCTACAAAGTCTTATGAAAACCAGCCTGGATGCATGACCCAAAACATAGCGAGGGTTAAGGCTATGAATACTGCTATGGTAAGGTGTGTTTCATATCTCTTGTATGCGCTCAATGGCAAGCACCCCCTTTTTTATTTTCATTATCTATATGTCCTTCTTTTTTTTCAGTATCTTTATGCGTATCTTTTTCATGGTCCTGGTGCATATATTTCATCATAATGATATGGCTTAAGGGACATAGCAGAAGGATTAGCCAATACCAATAAGAGTTGCCGATCTTAAAATATCTAACTGCAACAAATAAGATTATCAGTGGAATAGCTCCGCAAATAATCATCATTAATATATGGTTCTCTTTTATCTTGTCAAATATTGTCATTATGTGCCTCCTAAGCATTCTTTGTATTGTGAAGGATGGTGTCCCATGTGCTCAATCCATTGCTCTTCAGTATATCCTTGCTGCGGCTTGCATTTTTCAGGTTCCACCATTTTCTTATCTGGATCATTATTTTCACGGAAAGTGTAAACTGCAAATGCTGAAGATACAAAAAGTATAATCAAAAATATAACGACCACATTATTCCACCAGGTTATTTTATCGCTCTGCCCAGTATCTGCTTTTTTTAACAAGAACAGGCTTCCCAGCATATTGCTCAATATACCTATCAATAAAATATAAGGAGTATATTTTGTCAAGAAAGCAAAAGTTACACTTAGGAAAGGAAGCACTGCTGCTAGATAATGGCTGCAGCAGAGGATCATGCTTACAGATGATATCCCTCCGCTGCCCATAGCTGTTGCTGAACATACCTTTTCCTTTGTCTTAAGATATGAATATAACCCTATCTGGAATCCAAACCCGCTTATAAGAACCAATAACAAGAGCCAATATTGCTTAATCTGAAGAATCGCCATCTCAGGAAAATCAAGCAGTGAAAGAACCAGAAGATTTATGCTTAAGACAATAAAAACTGCTGCAATTCCGATCTGCACCGGCCTGCTCAAAGTATTTTTTTCTATTACCATCGCCTGCAGCAATCTATTATTTTTTTGACGAAACTTAATAAACGGCCATGCCTAGATAGATATGCAAAAATGAAAACCGCCCATAAAATCAGCAATATAACTATATTTTTTCCGAACCCAACAGGAATCTTTATTAGTGAATAACCAATAGTGATTAAAGTAAGAAGAAAGGGCAATCTGAAGAGAGTAAGTTCTTTCCTGACTTTCGCTTCAACAAGATAAAAAATGCCTGCTGTAGATTCACCAATCAACAATGCAAGAATTATTTTGTCGTCAAATAATTTCAACCAATACAAGATAAGCAGGAAAATCCAAGTGATGCTGACTGCCGCGCATAGTCCGCAAAATTCTTTTTTGAATAATTTTTTGAATATTCCCTTCATTGAAAGTATTATAAAAAATAATGCTGTTATTCCCAATAATATAAGAGATATCGCGGCCATCCTATATCACCAGCTGTATAATTGTGCCAATCGTCAATAATAAGCTGAAAGTTAAGACTATTCCTTGAAAGGGAAATTGCTTCCCTTTTCTTAACCGGGTTATTTTACTGCTCAGCCAAGGGGTTGATGAGATAATCAACCCCCCTAAAATGCTTCCCGCAAAGAAAAGATTGATGGCATAGGTCCTGTTCAGCAAACTGCCGTAATCTCCTGCAATAGAGATATAAAAAGGATAAAGGGGCGTCATCAGAGGCAGCAATGGAAGTACTGTTATTGCAAAAGAGAATAGGATTATTAACCACTTTTGATACGGAAGGTATTGCTTTTTTATTATTCTTGACAACCACCACCCCATCGAAACACCAGCTGCGCCGATAAACAAACCTATAACCGCGGTATTGACTCCCAGCCACACGGCGCCTCCTGCAGCAACAGCTGCACCGGCAGTGCATAACGGACACATAGCTAAGGCAGTAGGTAAAAAAAGCATTAATGACAATGGAAAAAGTAATAGTTTTTTGTTCATGTGTTTCACATCTTCATAAAGACCTTTGTGCTTCCGTCATTTTCCAAAGCGTAAATCACAAATGAGCCTTCTTTGCTTCCTGGCATTCCTGGGCTTCCCGACGGCATTCCGGGCATGGCTATGCCTTTTATATTTGGCTTTTCATCCAACAGCTTTTGTACAGCTTCCACGGGCATGTGCCCCTCTACAATATAATCGCCATAAGTTGTAGTATGACAGCTTCTCATATCCACAGGGATAAGGAATTTTTCTTTTACTGAAGTGACATCATTTATATCTACAATTTCAACATTCAATCCTTGCCTTTGAAGCCAAGAAGCATATGCGCTGCAACATCCGCAAGACATTGATTTGTAAACGATAACTTTGCCATCGTAAGCTAAAGTTGCAACCGGCTTTTCAATCAAGGAGAATGTTTCGTAAGCTACAACTACTATTACTGCAAAAAAAATAAAAAATAAAATTGGCTTATTCATCAACAGCCACCAACCATTCCTGAACCAGACGGAGCTGAAGAAACACCTTTAACACGCGCGGGGATTTGCCCATGCATTTCATAGTTCATCTTCTCATCTGCAGTCCATCCGGCAGTATCTAATTTTCCCGTAGCATCTACTTTCGCCGTGACACCACCCGTGACGGGACGGTACGCCATGCTGATGACAAGTGAAACCAGCACTACTCCAATCAGCACCCATATTAAGTTTTTTGTTTCCATTTTTACCTCATCTCGTAGTCTCAGCAGCAACCTCCGCCGCCTTGTTTTTCTTTATTTGCTTTTTTCTTCTTATCTTTTGCCATCTGCTGCACCCCCTTCATCAGCAGCCGCCCACCATGGCGCTTGCTGCTCTTCCCGTCTGTGCTGCGATTGACGGTTGATTAAAAAACAATACAAATACCGCCGCAACTAACAGCACTCCAACTACAACCCAAATTTTTTTCTCACGTTCCATGCTTAACAGCCCCCGACCATTTTACCGTCTCCGCTCTGGCCTTTTTCTATCCCTCGATACTTATTGCTGGCAAGGTTTATGTAATTCAATTCTATGCCCTTGCTTTCCAGCACTTGAGCTTTTGCTTCATGCACACCTGGGAAAAACAGCACTTTCCATTTGCCTAATTCTTCCAGGATCTGTTCGTCAGTGTATTCATCTCCATGCTCAGCAAGAAGATACTTCGCAAGTCCTCTCATAGCATAACTATGGGCGCATCCGCAGGCAGCTGTTCCTGCCGGCCTCTGGTATTGTGCAGCTTGAGCAGCGGTTATTTTTCCTGATGCGACTGCCGCTTGAATCTGCGCAGCAAGAGCGGCGTCATCTTCTTTTGTAAAGATCACTGATTTGGCTCCGCAGCAATATTCGCAGGAAATGTTGCTGGCTATATTGACATACCTTTCTAACTTCGCTCCAGAAAGCTGTATTGAATTATCAAGGGCGCCTAATCTCTTTATGGTGGCATCAGCGCTTTCAGGATTATTGACGCTTACGTCATCAAAGCTTACTCCTAATTCTTTGCCGTATATGGCTGGAATACCGGTAGGAATTATCTTAGCCGCCAGCGGGCTTAGCTCTGCTATGGCCTGGCCTTGTAATTGGTTCTGTGCAGAACTGCCATTTGAATATACTAAACTATAAATCAATAAAACTCCTAAAACAACCATAATAGTCATTTGCACTCTAAACACGCGCTTATCTTTCTGCTTTCCTCCCAGATGATTCTCTGGTTTCTTTTCGATATTTTCGGAATGATTTTCGTTCATTTATTTCACCTTGTAAACTTTTATTTAGAAGCGATAAGAGCGTAACAATTTAATAGCCCTTGTAAATAACCAGTTACCAACTAGTTACATGCCAAATAAGAAGAAATTAAAATCTTTTTTCCACCAGTGTATTTCACTAGTGGTGAATTGGTGATTTCACTTCGATTGGAACATGAAAATAAACAAAGATTTATTTTCACAGTTCAGAAAATCTACGAATTTCTTGAAAAAGCGGCGTCGAATTTCTTTGAAGGCCATTAGAGAAAAAGTCTCTATTTTTTCAAGATAACGACATTAGTCATGCCGCGCCTTTTTCTTTCGATCAGGCCGCCGCCTTCTAATTTATCAAGAATCCTAGTGACTTTTACTTTATGAAAACCAGTTTTATCGACTAAATCTGATTGGAATGCTGTGCCTTCCGACTCAATTACTTTTTCAAAAACAGCTTTTTCTTCTGAATTAAGGTTCTTTAGTACGTCCTGATAATTCTCCAAGGTTATTTTTTTTTGAGGTATCTGCTCTTCTATTATCTTAGTGACTATTTTCTCATCTTTTCCGAAGAATATCAGATAAAATCCTATTAAGATCACAAAAATCATAATTCCTATGCTAACATTGGTCTGGAAGGCGATTGACTTCCACATCGGACAGCTTGGGCCTTCCGTGCAGGAAGTGCCGACGATCTGGTTCAGAGCCCGATTGAAGAGTAAGATGATGGCTCCTATGGAAGTCGCAATTCCTATTATCAGCATACCTACAAATTTATTTTCCATATTAGATTACCTTGATGCTGCAAATATCAGATGTAACATCTTAGTTAGAATTTGTTCTTTAACTATCGTTCTATATAAATTTTTGTATAAAAGTATGCCGTTCCTTTAGGACAGCTGCTTAATTCATTTTTCACCGGTCATTCATTTCTTCACGAACTGTTCCGGCTTATTCTTAAATGCTCATTGACAGGTAGGAATGCAAAAGTAATGAGCCTTGCCTTTGTATTTTAGGGTTACGGCTTTTTTTTCATCTACCTTCATCCCGCAGATTGGATAGGCCGCCATTTTTATTCACCTATTTTTCTTAGACCATTCAATCTTTCCACCGTCTTTAATATTTAAATTAACATCTAACTCCCCTTTCTCCAATTTAGTGAGAAAGCTCAACCCCGCACTGGGCAGCCGTTCAAAAAATTCCAAAAACTCAGGCATACCCTGCTGAAATAATTTTATTATTTTTTGCTGTCCAAACTCTTCCTGGAAGATTTTTTCTATTGCCGGCTTAGAATTTTCAATCAAATCAAAATCTTTATGTGTCATTAAGCACATGGTTTCGCCGGTCATCAGAGATTTTGCCAAAAGAATCATGTTTGAAGGAAAGATGATCCCCTGTTCAGCAGCAGACGAGATTATTTTGTAAAATGTTTTGGCTAAAGTTTTCTTCTTTGTTGAATCGATGTATAATGAATAAATCATATCGGAGGCATCACGTTTAAATTGCTCAATGTTTGCATCAGGCAGCTGTTCAGTAAGTTTCAGGAGATAGCGTAAAGCAGAGTCAACCTCTTTGTTCAGCAAGGCCATGAAGAAAAGCAGCATCTGTTTTTTTATATCTTTAGTTACAACCCCGACCATTCCAAAGTCAAGATAACAAACTTTATTTCCTTCAACAACCCAAACATTTCCGGGGTGGGGGTCTGCATGGAAGAAACCATGTGTCAAGATGGGTTCTGAACAAGCCCTAGTGCAATTTTCAGCAAGGATCTTATGGTCAATATTATTTTTCTTCATGGAATGAAGATCGCCCATTTTTATCCCTTCAATAAATTCCATGGTGAGAACTTTTTGTGTAGTATAATCCCAATAGATCAATGGGATTTTGATTCCTTTATCATTTCTAAAATTATACCTAAATCTGTCGGCATTTTTTCCTTCAGTAACAAAATCAAGTTCTTTGAGCGTATAGTTTGCAAACTCTTTAGCGGCGGCGGCCGGCCGAAAATTGCGGGTTTCAGGAACATATTTTTCAAGAAGCGAGGCAAGGTAGAGGATAATCCGTAAATCTTTTTCAATAACTTTCTGAATATTTGGCCGTTGAACTTTAACTGCTGCCTTTTTCCCATTTTTTAGATATGCTATATGCACTTGTGATAAAGAAGCAGCTGCAATCGGTTTTTCTTCAAATGATTCATATATTTTTGATAATGGTTTATTAAACTCTTGTTGGATAATTTTTTTTACTTCAGTAAAAGAAAAAGGAGGAACATTATCCTGTAGTTTTTTAAGTTCTTCAACATATTCTTGAGGAATAAAATCTGGTCTCATACTTAGTATTTGCCCAAATTTGACAAATGTGGGCCCCAGATTCACTAAAATTTCTCTTAATCTCTGCGGCAAATCTTCTTCAGGGCAGGTATTCTTTCCTAGATAACAGCGTATCTGACAGCGTAAAGAAAGGCAATGCCGGAGTTTCATTTTCTTATTTAGGAAATGGAATCCCCCCGTGGAAAAAGCTGTAACAATCTCGCTAAATCTTTTAAAATCTCCCACTGCCCGGATAATTTTAAATTTAAACATGTCAGCCTCTTTTTACTAACAAAAGTAATTAGTAGAGAATACCGCTCCGCTTATCTACTTTTCGGATTATTTATTTCCTTTCCTGCTAAATTCTTTCTTCAATCCATCCCAGAAGCTTCGCTTCTCAGGACACTGGTGGAAAAAGCAGATTTTAATAAACATCCAGATATTAACTCATTTATGGATAAAAAATCATTAGCATTCTTGGGTCTCTTGTTCATCAACAGCCAAAATAACCAAGATTATGCTAATACTCATTTAGTTCAACCATTGCCTCTTACAAAACTAGAAATACAAATACCAGAAATTGACATCCTCCCGTGCACTGTAGCCTTTCATGAGTTGTACCGCACGAGACGGACTCATGCTCAAA
>CAYRMP010000047.1:0-2584 GCA_964425545.1 uncultured Methanosarcinales archaeon
CGTATTAAGTCCGGTGGTCAAAGTGCTAGGCGGGCCGTCTGTCGTGGCGAAAATCTGCTGTTTCGTTCTCAGCTTCTCGCGGTTTTACCAATTATTTTCGCATCTTAACTTTGTCTTGCGAACAGCAAAGCACGACAGACATCTTGGCCAGGCCAGCACTTTTTAGATAGACTTAATACGTACGTTTTGGGTTTAAAATTCTATCCTAAACTCATTCCCGTGATTCTTAAAACCCAGTTTTTCGTACAGGTGATGAGCGCGCTCATTGGAAAATCTGCTGGTGCAGATTAATTTGTAACATTTCTGTTTTTTTGCTTCATCAACGATAGCTTTCACTATTTTTTCCCCATATCCTTTCCCGCGGAAAGCTTCTTCCACAAAAACATCCTCCATCAAGCCAAAGGGTTCAGTATGTAAATCGTTGTGAAGAAGGTAGATGAACCCTCGGCCGATCTGCTGGCCATTTTCTTCAATAGTAATCTTTACTCCGGAAGCAGAAATGTTTTGTGTATGTATTGCCATCATAGATTAAAAGAACGGATTATTTAAAAGGTTTAAGAAACAGCAAGTTAATATCTTTCACCCATTTCATCATAACAAAGATCAGCTAAATTTTCTGAGTCTACAATGAATTTGCCAGAAGAGGTGTATAAATATAGTTCTCCACAAAGATTATCAGCTAACCAATCAAACTTAGTTTGCTTTTGATTGAAATACAGATTAATTATTCTTTCTACATCTGCTCTGGAAGATTTTTCAAACGCCCTTTGCTCAGCATCATCAGAGGATAACCAAGAGTTACCGGTGACAAATACTCGTACTCTTGATAAGTCTCGGTAATCATCCTTAATTTTTTTTATTTTAGCGTCAATATCAGCGTGGTGTTCATGCAGCATATAACCGCTTCTAGTAGCGGGATGATAAACAGCTACAGCTATACATGGCCCTAATCCGCCCGACATAAAATATTAGGATAGAGCGCTTTTTTCAATTCTCCCATTCCTACTTTAATCTCTTCAGCTTCCATAGTTTAGTAGAATTTGAGAGCTTATTTAAAAAATATTGCGTATAAAATTTGAATAAAAATAAGATTGCAAATAATTAATTTTCAGCTAAATAACCTTTGTAAGGGTGTTGCTTAGCCTGCATATCAAAGTATTTTTTAATCTGAGCATGTAAATTCCAGATACGATAATAAGACTGATCAAAGTAAACCGTTTCTATAGGATTCATGTGCGGCAGTTTCAAGTACCATCTGCCCAAGAATTCAGCAAATCTGCTGCCGCCAAACTTTTTCTGCCAGTCATATTCAATAGTGGCATTGATGATAATATATATTCTTGCTCTCATCAATGGCTTCCTGCGGCCTTCTACTGCTGCATCTTTCACTTCCCACATATGTATGGTGAATAAGATTTCTTCTCTGATAAATTCAGTTATTTTTTTAGTAAGCTGCCAAGCCAGTTCCTGTTCTGCTCCTTCTGAGCCGGGAACTTTATGCTTAAAAGAAGATTCGTGCCACATATAACCATATTTTTTACTCCAATCATTCACTTCCGCATACAAACTATCAAAATCAAATACTCCGTTATAGCGAAGTGTTATTTGCGGCAGATTTACTTTTCCCATATCCTAAAAGAGTGTTGGAAGGTATATAAAGATTTCTGAGAGACAGACGGCAGAAAATATAAGTCTTTATTAGTGAATGACGAAGCACGATTGGAAGTGATACAAAAACAGTATTATGTCGACAGCTGTATCTGGTTAACTCTTTTCAAAAAGGAAGGAGATGCTGCTAGAGGAGAACCTTATTGGAAATCAGCGGAAGAATTTATTAAAAAGATTATGTTTTCAGAAGATACCATTGCCTATTCCGGTTTTGTGCTGAAAGAAATAAAACACAACCTTAAAGACGACCAACTGTTTGAAGAAAAACAAACATTCATGAGAGAAGAACCAAAGTTTAGTTTAATTAAAGTCACAGAAGAGGATTACCATTTTGGAAGAGCATTAGAATCTGAATTCAATTTTGAAATCAGTTTCTTTGATTGTATGCACATTGCGATATCAAAACGCTTAGGCTGTATACTCGTAACTAGAGATAGACTCCTGATGGAAAAAGCGAAGAATTATGTGAAAGTAGACAAACCTGAAAACTTATCTCCCTAAAGCATTAATTTCTTCTAAATCCTTAAGGGTGAAGCCTTTAGATAGTCTCTTTCTGATTTCTCTAATCTCTTTAACTGAATCCCCCGTATGGGGTATGGAACCTATTTGTTTTTCTAGAACTAATTTTCTAAGGGCATCTCTTATTACATCGGATTTGCTGGTGTAGAAACCTTTAGTTACTAATTTTTCAACTTCATCCATTAAGCCTTCGGGCAATCGTACTTGAGCAATAGTAGTTGTCATACACTTGTAATACACCCGTAGTATAAATAACTTTTGTCAGAATTTCAAATTTTTTCAAAATAGGCAACAAATTCTTCTTCTTTTACTTTAAATGGGCTGGTATGTTCGTATTTTCTAACTCGATCTAACAGTACGATACAAGATACCTGAGCGCCATATTTGCTGAACATTT
>CAYRMP010000047.1:2594-9618 GCA_964425545.1 uncultured Methanosarcinales archaeon
TATTCTGCATCTCATTCTTTAATGGCAGCAGCATTTTTTGCATTCCCGTGCCGGTCTTCAGGCAGAATACAATTTTGTCGGTCTTTTGCATGCCTGCTTTTTTACGCAGATCCTGGACATTCCGGGCTATTTCTCTGGCAAAACCTTCCGCTTCCAATTCATCAGTGCGTTCAGTATTTACTAATACCGCTAAATCTTTAAATTCCGATAATTGATAATTGTGCGGTGCTTCACGCTCCAACAGCAGCATTTCTTTTTGAATTTCTACCCGCTGGTTATCAATAGTAAAAGTATACTTTCCTTCTTTCTGCAGATGGTTGACTATGGTCTGTGGACTGTCTAAAGCAAGTTTAGCAATGATTTGCGGAGACAATTTTCCAAAAGCAGGACCTATTTTAGCATAATCTGGTTTTACTTTCATTTGCATTTCGCTGCTATGCGGAGCAGCAACCACTGCTTTAGCATTAAGCTGCGTGCATAAAACGTCCTGTAATTTTGAAACTACACCCTTTAAGGAAGGATTTTCTCCGATAACTTGAACTTCTTTTACCGGCCATCTAACTCCGAGTTTTGCTTTTTCCCGAGCGTGAAGACCGGCCTGGATAATTCCCTGTGCGAAAGAAACTTGCTCTTCTAATTTTTTATTTATTTTCTTGGCGTCTGCTTTAGGCCAGGGATAATGCATGATACTTTCTTCTTTCAATCCGAATTCTTCCTTTAGATTTAGATATGCTGCTTCACAGATGAACGGCGATACGATACTAAACATTTTTATGGATTCAAGTAACACTTGTCCGATAGCATACACGCAAACAGCCTTTTCTTCATCACTTCCGGAGGTGCTTTTTTCCCGGATCATTTGGATGTAAGTCCTCGATAATTCCAAAAATAAGTTTTCTATCGGAGCAATGGCTTCATCTAAATGGTATTGATCCAGCAATTTAGTGACTTCTTGAATGGTAGAATTAAGCCGCGAAAAGATATATTTCTCTTCGATGGCGAAATCTTTTTCCACTGCTGAAGACTTTATAGAGAACGGATTGATTTTTGTTTCAGCAGCAAGATTGATTAAAAGTTTATGCGTATTCCAGAGCACCAGCAAACTGCGCATCTTAGCTTTGCATTCTTCCCAGCTGAAATTGATATCTTCTCCAGCATTATTTTGACACATATAATAACGCAGCGTATCTGCACCGTGCTTATCGATCAGTTCATAGGGAGAGATGATATTGCCTAATGATTTTGACATTTTTACGCCGCTAACATCCGTTACAAACCCATTCATGTACACGCTTTTGAAAGAGGGTTTATTGAAAGCTAAAAAAGAAGCAACCATCAATAGATTAAACCAACCGCGAACCTGGTCTTTTCCTTCTAAAATGAAATCTGCAGGAAAATATTGTTCAAAGAGTTTTACGTTCAGCGGGTAACCTAAGCAATTCCAAGAAACGGTGCCGGCATCTATCCAAACATCTAACACGTCGGGAATTCTACGATATACTTTTCCGCTTTTTTTGATGACGACGTTATCTATATCGGGGATGTGCATATTGGTAACTTTCTGCTTGGAAAGCTTTTCTAATTCCTTGACACTATCAACAATAATATAATCTCCATCATCTGCCTGCCAGATAGGAACTGGCGTTCCCCAATAACGCTGTTTAGTGATGGAATTGTCACGCAGATTTTCTAACCATGATTTGAAAGCATGCTTCGCTGTTGAAGGATTCCACTGCACTTTTTCGTTGGCAGCAACCATTTTATCCTTCAAATCTTCCACTTTGAAAAACCATTGTTTGGTTGTTCTGAAAATAACCGGTTCATGGCTTCTTTCTCCGTGCGGATATTCGTGGCTGTACGATTCTTTCGCTGCCAGAACCCCTGCTTCATGCAAAGCTTGAATGAATTTTTTATCATCAGTTTTTGCTTTGTAACCAGAGAACACGCCTAAATTTTCAAAATGACCTGATTCATTCACACAGTTGAAAGGCATGATGCCATTACGATAGCCTACTTCGTAATCTTCTGGACCGCAACCGGGAGCGCAATGCACTAAACCTGTTCCTGCGCTGTCATCAACAAATTCTTTACTAAGAAGAACAGAAAATAATTTTGGATTCCGTTGCAGTTCCAGTGGAAGATATTGTTCTGTCTGTAGCGGATGCAAATATTTTTTACCTTCTAGATCTGACCCTTTAAATTTCCGCAAAACTTTAGAGTTTTGAATTTTAGCTTTGCTTAACACAGAACCGGCTAAATTTTCTGCTAAGATCCATTTTTCACCATTTTCACCATTTACTGCAACTTCAACATAAGTCAAATCTGGATTTACCATGATTGCTAGATTAAGAGGGATGGTCCAGGGAGTAGTGGTCCAGATGAGATAATATTTTTTAGGATCTTCTTTACTTTGGAATTTCAAATAAATTGAAGTATCAGTAATAGTCTTGTATTCTAATTCATGTTTAGCTACAGCGGTCTGGGTTGCTGCATCCCAATGCATGGTACGCAAACCTTGATATAACCTCTTTTTGTCGTGAGCCTGCTTGATTAACCACCATTCTGCTTCCATAAATTCTTTTCTTATGGGTTGGTAAGGATCAGAAAAATCTAACGTAGCTCCTAAACGTTGAAAATCTTCATCCATCTTATGCATCATTTCAATACAAAATTTCTCACATTCTTGGATGAATTTTTTAACGCCAAATTTTTCAATATCTTCTTTATCACGAAGATTCAATTTAGCCATGGTTTTTTGCTCAGTGGGAAGACCATGCATATCATAACCCATCCTATCCCAAACATTAAATCCCTGGGAACGCTTGTAGCGTAAAACCATATCTTTAAGCGCCATGTTCCAGGCATGCCCTAGATGGATATGGCCGGAAGTATACGGCGGACCTTGTAAAAAGTAAAATTTCTTCCCTTTCTTGTTGCGCTTACGCAGAGAATCTACTATCTTATTTTTTTTCCAGAAATCTAATATTTGCGGTTCAAGCTGCTGCGCATTGTAGTCGGGAAATTTCATAGAAGTTAAGAAGAAGGAGGGTCTTTAAAAATATTCTGTTTAAATTGGCGGATACCTTAACTTTTCAGAATAAGGACATTTCCGCGCCCTTTTTTGACCTTTTCTACTTTTCCCTTATGTTCTAGTTCAGTAACAATAAGGCTGACTTTAGCTTCCGAAAGGTACATCATTTCCTTGCGCAGCTCTTTTTGGTTTATCCTGCCGTCGTGTTTTTTGATAATTTCTAAAGCCTGATCAATATATCCTGGTTCTTGGGCTAATTCTTCCTTATGCTGTTCTAAGGTTTTTTGGCTTTCTACTTTGATCTTTTTACGGAACAGCCAAAGAGAACCATATTTCTTACGGGTGTAGATTATTCTTCCCAGAAGAACTGCAAAAATAATTCCTGCGATAATCCACGACCAAATCGGGACGGAACTTTCTTCTGTATCGATAAGCAATTCCTGCTGAGTTTCCTGCCATAATTCATCTTCTTCTGCAAAATCGGGAAGTAAGAAGAGATCTAATAAGTATTCTCCACTGATGGAAGTAATTTCTATTTGCTCGGTAATGGTATATCGGCTGTCTTTAGCCGTGAGAGTATATTTACCCAGCGGAAGATCAAAAGAATAAGTACCGGTTTTAGCCAAATATTTTTGCTGCGGAACTGTGTTGATTTCAACTAAAACATTCTGAGCAATATTTAAATTATCATCATAAATGCTGCCTTTAAGCGTAGCTGCGGAAACAATGGGGATTAAGAGTAAAATGAATAATAATGAGCTTAATTTATACTTCATAATGTTATTATCCTAAATCAATATAAAAAGATATCGTGGAAATGCCGCTAGATTTTAAATAATCTAATGATCTGCTGATAAAATATCATAAGCCCTATCTAAAGCATTCCTTTCATCGGTAGTTAACGTATCCCCTCTAATCCTCTTTTCTCTAAGAACATCACGCGTTACTCTTATTGCACGTTCAGCTAAATCTAAAGATTTTTGTGATGATTTGTTTGCTCTTTCTAAATAATCTTCACAACGTTTTACTTCAGTACTTACATTTTGCTCAGCCATTCCTGTATCTTGTAAAGCACTTTCTAAAGTTCTAGGGTATTGACAATCACGCGTAAGACACTTCATACCAAGAAGAAGTTGTAAAGTTATAATAGAATTGTGTAATCCATCACGATCTGTTTGGTAATCTGGGACATGAAATGGAACATTTAAGCAATCAACATTTCTTTCATATTCCTCAAGTCTTCTTTGATAACCATCAATAATATTTGCACAAAGATCAAGTGTACGATATTCCATAGTACTAATTTTCTGTTCCCATAAGTTTGTTAATTCCCGTTCCTGCTCATCTGTTAATTTTATCATTTATTAGATTTCTCATACTAGTAAATATAAACATTATGAAAGAATAATCAAGCAACTGCACATTCAACAGAAGAATCAGTTAAACCACTAACAGAAGTAGTTAATTGCTGAGTGAAATTCTCTACTGGAACTTCTTTATTTCTTACTTGCCCGATGAAAGTTAATCTAACAGTAATCATACCGCTTTCAACAGAAGTTTTGAATCCCCATTTTACAATGTGTCTTAATGTATATTTATCTATCCCAAAAACTTTAGAAGCATCAAAAATTCTAATTCCAGTAACAAAACCTTCTATATCAATATCAGCTACGAAGTTCTGAAATTCAACTGAATTTTTGTAATCCCTATCTTTTACTTTAAACATTAAGATATCATTATTAAAATCATACAAAAATTCTCCTTTTCCAGTTCCATCTAAATGTCTTTCTGCCATTTTATAGTTTGAATTTTGGAATTTCACTCATATCAACAAACGTAACCACAATGGTCTTTTCATCTCTTAACTCAATTATGAGTTTTCTGTAACCATCACTCTTACGGTAATAAGCAGCGTATCGTTCATTTTCCTGAAGATACACTTTTCTGGGATTTTCCTTTTCTACCATTCTTATAAGTTCTTCTATATTAAAAACCTTTCTCTGTCGATTGCTTAAATGCCAGATTGCATGGGGAGATACTACTACTTTCTTCCCCATAATCAGATACCTAAATTCATCCTTACCAATCTCTTTTATTGGCTTTGTTGAGTAAATCCCCATTATTTAATCCAACTTTGCACATCATTAAATACTTTTCCTTCAAAAAAGTTAGAGGTGAGGACTTCAGTAGTTGAAATTTTCTTCACCTGATTTCTTTAACTGCAAAATCTTGCCATCTTGAGTTATAGGGTGTTATGTTCAAAATCTAACACCCAGTTTCCTCAAATATTCCGTAAACCTTCCTAAAGCTTCGTAAAGTATTCTGTAAAGTATTTCCAAAAGTATGTTTAAAAGGAAACGCCAATCAGTAGCTCTCAACAAAATTAAAGAAAATCCTGAAAATGAGATTTTCTAAAAATGGAGGTCACAAAAATGACATCATACAAACAAAAAATATGCGCCCTGCTGGTGTTAAGCTTGTTTTTATTAAGCGTTATACCGATGGGATTAGCTGATGAAGAAAGTGGTAATGTATTAAATGTGCAAGTAGACGCAGAAGTGGAATTGGATTCAGACGCAGCTGACGTTGAAGTAAATTCTGAATCAAAGACTGAAGTGGAAACTGAAGAAAATGATTCAGAAGTTGAAGAAAAAGGAGAAGTTAAAACAAAAGTAAAAAATGGTTCCTTGAATAAAGGGATGAGAATTAACAAAGAAGTAAAAGAATTAAGGGTGGGTTTGCAAAAAGCTCGGGAAAGATTGGAAGAAGCTAAAGAAAAATATAAAGAAGCTATGGAAAATCAACGAGAAAACCGCCAGAAAGTACTTGATTTAAGTAAAGAATTGAAACGCTGTAATACTAACAAAAAAGATTGTGCTGCTTTGAGAGTAAATCTGAAAACAGGCGTTAAAAATCATCTCCTTAAATCGGTGCAAGTAGTAGAACGTTCCTTGGAAAAACTTACCAAGACTGTTGAAAAGATAGAAGATTTGTCTGAAGAAGAGAAAGGATATGCATTAGACTTAATAGCTGATCTAAATGCAGAATTAGAAGCGCAGAAAGCAAAAATCAACGCTTTCACTCCAGAAACTTCACCGGAAGAGATCAGAGCTGCTATCAAAGATTTGAAAGAATTAAATCAAAAAGTACACAAGATGCAGCGCAGATTAGTTGGGTTGTTAGTCAATTCTAAGCTTTACGTCTTGGTACAGAAACATGCAGAAATCAGGACTGGAATGCAAGCACGTATTGATGTATTAGCAGCAACTGGCGCAGATGTATCTGAACTGGAAGCAACCTTAGCTGAATTTGATGCTAAAGTAGAAGAGCTGAAACAAGATTACGAAACTGCAAAGCAGAAATGGATGGAAGCGAAAGATGCAGAAGACTTTGACCAGTTCAACCGTGATTTGCGAGAAGCTCAGCATGAAGTCAGGAAAGATCTGCAAGAGATAAAAGAAATTCTGCGGAAATTCCTTAAGGAACACAAAGAAATAAAGGAAGGTTCTGAAGAAACTTCTGACGAAGAGAATGAAAGCGAAGAAGCAGAAAGCAATACTTCTCTAGAAGTAAATGCTAGTACTGAAGCAGCTGCATAAAGGTGAGCAAGATGAAAATAATGCGAATTTCATTGTTGCTGCTGATTTTGGCTGTAGCCATTGTAAGCGGTTGTAAAGTTACTAAAGACCTCTCAGCGCAAGAACCCAGTAACTTGCCTATTGAAGGAGCAAATCCTTCCGAGCAGGCAGTGGACAGCGGACTTCAGGAATTAGAAGATATTGATTCCTTAGCTGAAGAAACTGACTTGGGGTTAGATGAGTTGGAGAAGATGGAGCTTGAGTAAATTTTTTTTATTTCTTTTTTTAATTTTTTAGAATATAAATCAAGCACCCTGCTTATATTTTCCTATAAGTTTTTTCATGGATTCTTTAGCATCTTTTGTGAAATATTATTTATGTAAGAAGTCTAAGTTAACTAAATCACTTAATGAAA
>CAYRMP010000048.1:0-667 GCA_964425545.1 uncultured Methanosarcinales archaeon
TTCCGTAAAAATGAGCTTGCCCTCGCGCGGGTCAATATCTAAAATTTTTACTTTTCCTTGTTTTTCTAAAAGGTCAAAATTCCAACCAAACTGCTGAGCCTGTTTCTTTAAGCTGGCTGCATTTTCTTCAAAAGTAACAACTAATCCTTTCTCATTATATTTTGTTGCTCCGTTATAAATAAACTGTAGTGCAAAAATTGTTTTTCCTGTTCCCGGCACGCCAGTAATCAGGGTGTTCCACCCCCCAGCAATTCATCAAAGCCAGGTATGTCTGTTCTTACAAGGTCCATAGTCATTGGGAAACCCTCCCCTTTTAAAACCTTTCCACAGTATAAATAAAAATAACCTTATCTTTCAGTTCAATCTTCTGACAGTTGAGTTCTTTATCAAATTGAATATTTTTCCTCAATTCGCGGGGAATAAGAAAATATTTCGTTGCAGAGTTTTTGCCGCGAGTGCTGATATTAGTCTTCAAATCAGTTATATCTTCAGAAAAGACATATACATTGTCCATATGCCCTTGGAGCTGGAGAACTTCATCATAATCCATCAGCAACTCTAAAATAACTTTTCCATCGCCTTTCATCTTAGAGCTAATTATTGTACCCATATTAATAAATGATAAGAATGGATATATTTAAACTTTCCCCTGTTGGGATAATTTTTA
>CAYRMP010000048.1:677-8994 GCA_964425545.1 uncultured Methanosarcinales archaeon
ATAGAAAGAATAAAATGAAGAAGTTATGCGGTAGTTTTTTTTAATTGATTTTGGGGGGGGGGAAGAGGGGGGGGGGGGGGGGGGGGGTGCACGTTCTTATACTTTTTTGCAAATTTTACCTCTTTTTCCAACAAAATTACCACAAAAAAAGTTTCCTCTCACAAGAAACCAAATTGATTGTTTTTCCAAGTCCTACCGAAGAGGCCCAGGGTTGTGCGGGATGATAGCACCACGAGAAAAGAAAACGAGAGAAGGAAGCTGGTTGTGGCGAGCAAAACGAGGATTTTCTACAGAGCCAAGTACAGAAAAATTTATATAATGAATAAAACAAGTGAATTGATGAAAATGAGGAAACTAACTTTTGTGACATTGCTTATCTTACTGTCAATTATTTTTCCGATGGCTGCTGCTGAGGAACAAGTAGTAATTAATTCAAAGGATTGGCAGGATGTTTATTCTGGAATGATTTATTCAAAGATTAAAGATGTAGATGTCCATTACGTAGTAGAAGAAACGCAAGGAATATTATTACTAAAAGAAGCCCTTGACAAAACTAAGAAAGAAATATTACTCATTGAACCGGAAGATAATCCTTTAATCTTTGGCTATAAAGAAAAACTTGAAAAAGAAGAATTTAAAGTAGAGACACTAGGCGGGGAGGAAAAAAAACTACAACTTGCCAGGCGCGCAGTTGAGCAGCAAAATGTTGACAGCTTCATTGTTATTAATGATAAAATGGGATATGATGCTATCTCTGTTGCCCCTTATGCTTCAATGACTAAATCATTTGTTTTGTTTGCTAACAAAGACAATATAGATGATATCTTTAATTTTCTTAGTAAAAATGCGCAGCAGGTATTACTCTATGGAAATGTTGATAGGGAGGTAAAAGACACACTAAAACCATTGAATCCCGAAGTTATAAACACCGGGGATAGGTACACCGATAATATGGAAATTGTTAAGAAGTTTTTAGGTAAAAGAGCTACTAAGCAAATTTATCTCACTAACGGCGAATTTATCGAACCGGGCTTTTTTAATAATGAATTTCCTGCCTTATTGATGGGAACTTCAAACATACCCAATGGCATAGTGGATTTTGTCTTAGAATCAGATCTGCGGGTTGGCGTGGTCATTGGGTATGATTTATTTGATAATGCCAAAAGTCTAAAAGAACTTACCGGAATGAAAATATTCCTCAAATATGCGCAAGGAAGAAATCAACAACTCTATGCTTTAGATGTGTATCCTCTGCCCCGGTACAATCCGAATGTTAACATCAAAGCCGTACAGTACAACACAGCCACAAAACAACTTGAGGTAGCATATGAAAATACCGGTGATTTTTTTGCTTACGTTCAAGCCTTATCCCATGACTTGAAAGTAAATGGAGAACCTATTGCAAAGGTAGGGGATAAAGAAGCATTCTTTACTGATGCGGGAACTACAACCACGAGGACTTATGATGTTGATTTAAGCAACTACCCCAATGAAGATATTCTTGCATACAGCAAAGTTGCTTTAGGAGATTCGCCTGCTTCGCTTACTACTCTATTTACATCCGAAAAAAAAGTAGAAATAGTTTCCGCTGAAGATTATTCCAAAATTGAAATAACTGATGTTGTATACAATAAAAAAACAAAGAGATTTGAGGTCACGGTAAGGAACGCAGGCGGAGAGGTAGTTTTTGCCGCTGTTGATATAGTTGATATAATAATTGCTGATACGAAAAAAACAATAGGAACGGAGCAATTAGAAATCCAGCCGGGAAAGAGTGAAGTTTTCAAAATTAAAGCGCAATTGGAAGAAATTGACATTGAAGATAATCCTGCGGTGAAAGTCCATGTAAAGTACGGGTCTAGGAAAGATGTACTAATCAAAAGCTTAATTCAAAAATTTGATTTAACCATTAAATCAATAGACTACAAACCAATCTTAATTATTGGCTTAGTGCTGATCATCTTGTGGCAGCTTTTGTCCATAAGAAAAAAAAGAAAGGCTAAAGCAGTACATCACTAACTAGGGATAGGTGATGAAACAATGAATAAAAAATATAAAATCAATAAAAAGATTGGCAAAGAACATATTACTTATTTTATTATCGCTGTGGCAGTAGCTTTAGGAGTATGGTATTTAGCTGATTTTTCTGAAAGCAGCTCTGCTGCCAATGATCTTGTCGCTTCAGTAAATGGTGAAGAAGTTACGCTTGAAGAATTGAATGATCGATATTACTTGCTTGGCGCTGGTGGTAGTATGGGTAAACTTCAATTTCTTAATGATGTAGTAATACCTAATAAAATCCTTCTACAAGAGGCAAAGAAGAGAAAGATCAGCACCACAAAAAGCGAGGCTGACGAAATATTTGGTTTGTTTCTAGAAAAGAAAAAAGTAGATGAAAAAGATTTACTACTGGACTTGCAAACAAAAGGAGTAACAAAAAAAAATGTTAAAGAAATTATGTTCGAACAAGTAATTTTGTCAAAATTAATGAAAGAAATGTTTCCTGACATTAGCGCAAGCAATAAAGAGGTAAATGATTTTTATCAAGAAAATATCGAGTTGTTTACAGCCAATGGCGGTAAAATCGTGCCCCTCAGCGAAGTCGAGGATAAAATAAAAAATATGATGGTAAGGGTAAAACTAGAAAAAGCGATTCGTAATTACGTTACAGAAGTTGGAACAAAAGGGGATGTAGTTATGTATGATCTAGCTACATTGGCTCAGTAGAGGTCAAACAGTTCAATAAACCCGCGTAGATTTCTGCTCCTCTCTGCGTAAGAATTCGTATCTTCCATTTCTACTGGTCCTGAAAAAGAGAAGATTTATATTTTGTATAATCTTCTATTGAAAAAAAGAGATGAAAAAAAAAGATATGATTTTAGTTGTAGTTTTGTGCCTTGCCTTGCTTGGTGTTTCGTTACTTTATGAGTCAAAAACACAAATTACTGGTCATGTAGTTTCCGATGCTGTACCTGCACAAGCAGGTAACGTAACAAATCTCGATCTGGCTAGGAAAGCTGGCTTCTGGCAAGCATGTTTTGGAGAAATAACCGTTGATACGTCAGTAACAACAAGACCGTCAACCATTGCAGTAGGTGGAAATGTCTGCGAACTTAACCTGACGCTTCCCTGCGTAAGCGACGAAATTTATGCTAGTATAAGCAGTGACGTTAGTTTAATAGATGTCTTAGAAGGAAAAAAGGAGGCTGTTGATACATTCCTGAGTTTAGACAGCACCCATCCAGAATCAGGATCCCAGGTTTTTACAAATTTAACAAGCTTTACTGTGAATTCTTCCGTTATTAGCAACGTTCCAACAACATATACTCAAGTAGCAAACTCTCCAGGGAATACCACGTTTGATTTAGGTGTTCTTAATAAATCCGATACTTTAATATTTGTAAGCCATGTCTCCCTTGACACAAAAGGTTTTGACGGGAAAACGCATGATTATCAGATCATGGTTCCTGTAAACCAAAGCCAGATTACTTATTATTTTTTTAGTGATTGTGAAGCTGCTGTTGCTGTGCCGCCAACACCAACCCCTTCACCTGAAAAACCTGCAGCTAAAGCAGGTAAAAGTTTTTTCCCGCCTGAAGAAAAAGAAGCTGCTCCGGCACCCATTCATGTACCAGGCAATTACTTTGATGTCACAGTTAAAATTCCGGAAAAGTACCGTAAACTTCTGCTGGGAGAAATGATTATCGGTGAAGTAGAAATAATAGGAATTCGGAATATAGGGCCGGTGAATGTTCAAATAGAATATCTAATACAAGATCTTGAAGGAAAAATATTTCTCCAAGGCTTTGAGCGTAGAGCAATAGAAAATCATATCACTTTCATTAAAGAAATAGACCTTCCGGAGGATATTCCTGCAGGAGATTATATGCTCATAGTTAAGGTCAATTACGAAGATGATATTGCCCTTGCCGGCCATCCCTTTGAAATAATAGGAGTCAAAGAAAAAAGACCTTTATTTGGCGCTGCTATTGGCCTTGTAGTGGGCTACGGAAAATACTTGGCGTACTTTATAATTGCGATAGTACTTTTATTCCTGCTTTATTTGTTATTCAGATACTTATGCTCAAAAACGTGTCGCCAGAATACATATCATACTTGTACGATTGAAGAGCTTTACCATCATCATGAAGAAGGAGAAACAGTGGCAGTAAACGGAAAAATAAGACCCAAAGGGAAAAGTGATGAGGGTATATTTTCCGAACTATCGGACAAAACTGGCCACATAGATGTTTTAACCAACGAATTGGTAAGAGGAAGGGTAAAGGTATATGGAATCATCCAACGCGATGTTGATGGAGTCATCCAACGTGATGTCGAGCAGCATAAATATATCAAAGCACAGCAGATTACCACACTTTTCCTTAAACCTTCCAGAAAAAGAAAGAGGAAACAAAAAAGAATGCGCCGCCAGGAGACCTACCACGCCTGTACAATTGAAGAAATTTTCCATCATCACCAAGAAGAAGAAAACGTTGTAGTAAACGGAAAAATAAGACCTAAAGGAAAAAGTAAAAAAGGCCTTTTTTCTGAACTGTCGGACAAAACAGGTCATATTGATGTACTAACCAGCGAATTGATGAGAGGAAGAGTAAAGATATATGGAGTCATCCGGAGTGATGTTGAACAGCATAAATATATTGAAGCGGAGCGGATTACACCGCTTTTCCTCAAACCTTCCAAAAAAAGGAGGAGGAAACAAAGTAAAAAATCTAAAAGAATTAATATTTTGGCACATCATAAAAGTCGTCTCAAAAGTGCGAGAAAGAAGATAAAATGATACCTCCTTAATCATTAATGGTGTTGAAAGGTTTTGTTATGATGATTGGTTACACCTAACACTGTTTGGTTATTTAGAACTATATCAAAGACCAGATAAATTTATGTTTAAATTGGCACAAAAAGGGGTATATTCTTAATATTTTTAATTGTTTTCTCACCGTTAAAGTTAAGCTTCCTTATTCTACATCAAGGAAGAAGTAGTATGTTTCTGAAGCACTTGGACTGCTCACACCTGTCAGCAATTCGAAGTCAATTTCAGAATCGTTTCTGAAATCTTTCTGGTTTGGAACAACTGGAACTCCAAAGACGAAGTCTGCTTCTGCAACTGGTGCTGCCGTATCTGCCAGGAGAGTGGTGTTATAGAGTTGTGCACTTAAAGCTCCTGCTGGAGTATACGCGTTCAATCCGATTGCAGGTGCTGCTGAAACACCGGAAATAAGCTGTGATCCAGTAAAGGTGCTTGCAGCTGAGTCACCATCTGCTGCGGCGAAGCCGAAGACTGAGTCAACATCAGCAGCACTTGCAACTTGTAAGTTGGTAAAGTCAAAAGCACTGTCTTGTGCGGCTATTACACTCTTGATCTGTGCATTAGCAGCGTTGCCGAAGCTGTACAAGATATCGCTACTGATACCAATTCTTAAGGCTGCGGAGACGGAACCAAAGTAACCTGCCCACTTAGAAGTACTTCTGGTACTGCTTAAATTCACATTGGTTACGTTACCTGTCTGCGCACTAGCAGATTGCGCAGTAGCTTTCGTTAGCCTACCGCTAAATCCAATGGTAACATTGGCGCCTTCTACTGAATTAGATATGTCTACACTACTGATGCTAACCTCTGTAACGGTAGGACCTATATACGTTAGTGTTTGCGCACTAACATTAGCCTGGTCAGCGGCAAAGAAAGTAAAGTTGTGTGCTCCGAGGGAAAGAGTAGTGGAATAACTATATTTTTTCCCGTCGGTTACATCTACATCTGGAACATCAACTTCAGACAGGGTAAAGTTAGTTCCATTTATGTTGACTTTAACGTATGCTGGAATATCATTTTCAGCGTCGGTATAGGTGACATTAAAAGTAAAGGTGGTGGATGTAGTTCCAGAGTCAGGCGTGACATCGCCATTGCTTAAAGTAGGAGCTGAACCTTCTCCTCCTCCTGTGCCGGTAATATTGGTGACAATATAATAATTTTCGCCATTTACGGCAGTTTCTCCCAAAGTCATTCCTTCCTTAGTCTGGCCGACCGCAAGTGATACTTTATTGGAACAATCTACGGTAACAGCAGAGAGGCTGGCAGCTCCTGGACAGACATATACTTCACCGCTGTTTGACACTTTCGGAATGAGCAGTGATCTATTGATTAATTCAGGGATTGGAGAACTGTTGTGGAACAAAGCTTTAGCTGAAGTTACATTATAGTCGATAGTAATATCACTTAAACTAATGTTAGTGGAGAAGTCAAGCCAGATGCTGGCAGAATAATTTCCGCCGGAGAAGGAGTCTTTTCTTATTAAGACTTGTTTAATCCCTCTATCGCCATCCTGAGTTAGGTCACTGCTTCGATTTAATCCTTTCACAAACTTCACTCCCGATGAAGGGTTGATGATAAAATACTTCTTCAGTTCGGTCGTGAAACTGGATGCGCCGCTTGTGGCGCAGTTGCCGCTGCTGTCACAGCTGGTTACATTGTAATAATAAGTGGTATTCTCATTTAATCCGCTCAGTCGGAAAGAACGTGAAGTGCCAAAGGTGGTATTGATAGCCGCGGTTCCCAAACTGAGAGCAGTACCATAATGAATTGAGGCATTAGCATCTTCATTGGTATTCCAGGCAACTATAGCTTCCGATGAGGTTGTTGAAGCTGTGCTTACTGCAGAAATGGTAGGGGCTGTTGTATCCACAGACGTAGAAAGTATGGTTATACTATTAGAAATTGAAGTTGCTCCATCTTCATAACCATCATTAGGAGTTGCTTGTACTGACCAATTCTCTCCGACGATAGTTTCGTTTGAAACTATCAAATCAGTTCTGTTGCTAAATATCGCGTAAATCTGTTCAGGAGATAAAGATCTGTTCCAGACGCGGTATTCATCAAGTGCGCCGCCGAAATAACCCCAACCTACTCCAATCTCACCAAGGGAAGGGCTTGGATGGACAATTTTGGAACTAGTCAGCCCGGTTCTCACTAATACACCATTAAGATATAACTTTGGTTGTTTGGTATTGTAAACTACCGCAACATGATTCCAGCCAGTAACAGTTGTATCATATACTAAGATGTGGGGAACATAATCTGAGGTGGATTCAACCACGCTGATTCCGTTTGTACCGACAGAAATTCCTGCGCCAGCATGACCTGCACCATATTGAGTTGCTCCGTTATCAGGAAAGACTGCATATCTCTGGCCGCTTGTACCAGCCAAGCCGGAAGTTGCTTCTGAAGAAGTAGTTCTTGTGGCATTAGGTTTAACCCATAATTCCATGGTGAAATTATCTATTACTTTTGGGAAAACACCAGTGGTTGGATTGCTGAGATAATCATTAGTGCCATCAAATTCGTATGCTCCTTTTCCATCATAACCGCCAATCGCGCTCCAAACTACACCACCTGTATCAGTAAGATGGCGGCTGTAAGAAGAATAATCGCGGGCGTTATTGCTAGAAGTAGAATTGAATTTTTCGAAAGGCATGTTCATCGCCAGAATTGAACTTCCATCCACCAACCAGTTGTAAGTTGTTTTAACATTGTCTCCCGCTAAGTCAGATGTAGCAACATATGCAGTAAGGTTTTGATTTGTATCATTTGTTGTTGGTTTAGTGGTATTTAGAACAGAAGAAGTTACCACGGGGATATGGGGCTGCATATATACATAACTTGATGTCGCCATCGCTCCATCTTCAGTTCCGTCGTTAGGGATTACTTGTACTGTATAGTTTCCATTTTTTTCTGTTTGTTGCGACACCAACAAATTAGATTGATTATAATACAGCGCCAGAACTTGTTCTGGAGCAAGTGATTCATTCCAAAGCTGGAATTCATCTATTTTCCCGTTCCAATAATTTGCGGTTCCATCAAAAGAATAATAACCTATCTGATGATAATTGGGCGTGGAAGAACTTATACTTACAGAAGTATCGCTGCCAACTAAAGAACCATCTAAATAAAATCGAGCATCATTATTCTTGAATGTTCCTACAACATGATGCCAGGAAGCAGTATCCGAGAAAGGAGTAGATAATTGGAATTGATAAGCTCCCCCGCTATAACCATAAAATAACAGATTTCCTCCGTTAATAAATATTCTTATTTCAACTGTTACTCCATTCAAAGAATAAGACCACAAATAAGGTTTAGCGGGGATGCTGTTTGCTTTAAACCACAACGATACTGACCCATCAGTCCCGATGACCGTATTTGGCAGAACTATGTAATCTCCCGTTCCGTCGTAGATGTAAGCGCCTTTATTATTATAACCGCCAGTTGCGTTCCAAGTGATACTGCCCTGTTCAGTACCGCTTC
>CAYRMP010000049.1:0-8925 GCA_964425545.1 uncultured Methanosarcinales archaeon
TTCCGCCATTTCACAGTCTCTTAGAGAAGTTTTAGGAATTATTCAAACTTCTCTAAAGGGAATTCTGGTGAATTTTTTACATTCCAAACAAGAAATGATTACTTTTCCTTTCCTGGTTCGGATTCTAGCGTTAGTTCCGGGAACGAGATACTTATAACAGTGTTTGCACATCTTTCTCTTTAATCCCTGCGGAATTTGTGCATGCACTTTCATTGCTATGGTTCTAGCTAAGTAAACATATCGATGGGCGAGTGTTTTGTTTTTAGGAAAAATATCTTCTGCCCGCTGAAATAAGGTCTTAATACGTTGGAGGGCAATTTCTTTCTGCTTTTGTTTGGAAAGGAGCGGTTTGGACATAACAGCAGGAAACTTTTGTATTTTAAAAATTCTCGTATGCGGGATGTTTTTTCCCAAATTTTTTTAAATAAGGCGGTCTTCTTGACAATAATGAACATAAATGATATTATACAGGTAATCCAAGGAAAGAACAGAAGAGGAACAGAAATTATTTACAATAGTCTAACTGGAGAAGGCATTATATTGGGGTATCAAAGCCCCATTGTAGGTCATTGCGGCGAAGGATATGATCCGCGCTCTTTATTAGATAATCGTCGTGAATATTTCGTTTTCCGGGATAATTTTGAACAACTTCGCAATGCCGCCGAAAAGTTATCAGCTTTAACCGAAATAAATATTGGCGATGATGCTTATATTTTTCTTCCAGATACTCCCAAAGTGCAACAAGCAAAAGAACATTTTGCCAAGATTTATCAACTCTATTTTAGCTGACCATGGTTAAAGGCAGGCCCATAAAAAGCAAGATTAGACAGAATATTGTGGAGATTTTACATTATTTAGACGAAGGCTACGGCTATCAAATTGCTAAAATGTACAATGAAATCTTTCCCACTGCGACGCAAAGAAGCATATATTATAATCTGCAGAAAGGATTATTGACAAAAGAGATTCAGGTACATCAGATAAAAGAAGAGAAGGGAGACTTCTCCTGGGGCTCGATGGTGGAAAAAAAATATTATTCTTTGGGGAAAAATGCCGAACCAACGGGAGAGAAAAGAGTTCAAGATTTTTTAAAAAAATATAAAACAGAAGCTTCAACAAGCAAGTTTACCAGCTTTGTTGACAAATTTCGCAAGGGGAAGTGACGGAGCGCAAGGAAACACCTCTTGCAGATTGATAATTCTTTTAAATGTGGTAAAATAATAAAACCCATCAAAATAACATTTATTTTGGAGGTTAAAAATGGTTAACAAAAAAGCAATAAGTATTTCCGCTGCAGTGATAGGCAGTATAGCCGGACTAGGGTATTTATATGTGGATAATTATCAAGGAGAAAAAGTAGCGCATGAATTCCAATACCAAGGCTTGCCGGCTCACATTTTACAGCGCGAGATGAGATTGGGTTTTGATGAATATATAATGTTTCTTGGCAACCCAGAGCAGAGCCCAAGATTCAAGGGGCAAGGGGCAAGGGGCGGTGTACAAAGGTTGTGTGACCTCAGATGAAGGGGAGTATGTTTGTGTAAATATTAAAAATATCCCCTATTTTGTGATGGATCGAAAGAAACAATAGTGAGCAGCGCAATTATCTTCTTATTTTCTTCTTCTTCTCTTTTTCCAGAACTTTTTTAAAGGAAGATATCAGTATTTGGTAAATGCCCATACATACCTTCACTACAACCGTGCTTGGGAACACAAAGCTGACTAACGACATTATTTTACTTTCTTTAAGTACCCCTAAGGATTTTTCATATCAAGCAGGACAATTTATCACTTTACGTATTGAGAAAGGAGAGGAATTTAGATTAAAATCTTATTCTATTCTTAGTCCATCACCAGAAAAAGGCAAGGTGGATTTAGGTATTAAGATCATCGAAGGCGGGTTTGCTTCAGAAGTTTTTAAAAGAGTCAAGAAAGGCGATACTTTTCAAGTAAAAGGGCCATTTGGGCATTTTGTATTTGAAGAAGACGATAAAAACCAAGAAATTTGGCTGATCGGCGGCGGCACCGGGGTTGCGCCTTTATACAGCATGCTCAAGAAGCATCTTGTTACACAGAAAAGCAAGAAGTTTGTGCTTATTTTCAGCGTGAAAGAGAAAAAAGATTTGTTCTTGCATGAAGAATTTCAGCAGTTGGCAAAAAAGCATTTGAACTTTACCTATATCCCGACCTTAACTAGGGAAAAATGGGCGGGGGCAACCGGCAGGGTTCAATTACATCTTCCAGCTGATGGAGAAAACAAAACTTTTTATATTTGCGGTTTAAAGGAGCTGGTATTAGAAACCAAAGAGGTTTTATTGAAAAAAGGAGTGGCACAAAAGAATGTTAAGTTTGAAAGATTTTCTTAACGGTGTAAGCGTAGTTAGCAACAAAACGGAGCGGGGAAACATGAAGATAACCATAACAAAGGATTTGGATAAAGCGCAAGAAGTATTATTTTTAGGATTATTTGAAGAAGATAAGGATAACGGTAAATCTTTTAGTAAGGAATTGGCGGAAGAAGTTGAAGCAGCAATAGGAAGAAAAGCTTTTTCACGCAAATTTGGAGAGATTTATTCCACTAAATTATCCTCCCATTCTTATAAAAAAATTGCAGTTATGGGATTAGGAGAAAAGAAAGATTTGAGCGTAGAAAAAGTACGTCAAGTTCTAGGAAAAATGATTACAAGTACTAAGAATTGGTCGTTTTCTTCGTTATGCACTAATGTAGTGGAGAAATCGCGTAACGATAAATTTAATCCGGAAATGTTGGGGCGCGCAGCAGCAGAAGGATTGTTGTTAGCAAATTACAATTTTACCAAATATTTAGCTAAAGAAAAACAGGAAAAGAAAAAGCCGCTAAGTGTAGTTTCCTTACAGTGGTCTGGTTCTAATGCTTTCAGTGAAGGATTAACGGTGGGAAGGATAGTTGCAGAAGCAACTAACATGGTTCGCGATTTAGTCAATGAGCCGGCAAATTTAGTGAATTCAGATTATATGGAAAAGGTGGCCAAACAAGTCGCAGGGCAATATAATTCAGTAAAATTAAAAGTTTTGAATAAAGCTGAATTAGAGAAAGAAGGGATGGGTTCTTTATTAGGAGTAAATGCCGGAAGCCAAAATCCGCCTAAATTATTGATATTAGAATATACGGGTTCTAAAAAAGGAAAACATACCGCGATGATCGGTAAGGGAATTACTTTTGACAGCGGCGGGTATAACTTGAAGCCGACAAAGTATATTGAGGACATGAAAACAGACATGGCCGGCGCAGCTGCCGTAATGGCGGCAATTAAAGTTGCTGCAGAATTGAAAGTTAAGAAAAATCTGTTGGGGGTAATGCCTTTGTGCGAAAATATGGTTGATGCAACTGCACAACATCCCGGCGATATCGTCAAAGCATTCAATGGAAAAACAATCGAGATAGGGAATACAGATGCAGAGGGAAGATTGATTTTATGTGATGCGTTAGCATATACAGAAGCAAAATATGCTCCAGAAGTAATGATTGATCTTGCCACTTTAACCGGCGCGTGCGTGGTTGCCTTAGGGTATTATGCTGCGGGAGTGGTGGGTACTGATGCGGAGTTGCTGAAGAAGTTGGAAGAAGCCGGAACCGATTCAGGTGATCGGGTATGGCCATTACCATTCTTTGAAGAATATCAGGATTGGATGGACGGAACTATTACTGATCTGAACAATTGCTCTCAGAAAGGAAAAGGATACGAAGCAGGATCTATCACTGCCGGAGTATTTTTAGGCAAGTTTGTCGAGAAAGCAAAATGGGCGCATGTTGACATTGCTGGTTCAGCTTACTGGTGCGTTGATGGACCTTACTTGACGAAAGGAGCAACAGGTTCAGGAGTTAGATTGTTATCATATTACTTGCTGAATAATCAGGAGAAGGAGTAAATGGAAAAGGTTGTCATTCTCGGAACTGGAATTGCCGGCTGCACTGCCGCCATTTATACCGCGAGAGCTAATTTGAATCCTATAATGATCTCTGGTCCGGAAGATGGCGGACAATTAGTCTTGACTACAGACGTAGAGAATTTTCCTGGATTTCCAAAGGGGGTGAAAGGACCAGAATTAGTTGAAATGTGCAAAAAGCAGGCAGAAAGATTTGGCACCCGCTTTAAAGTTGATATTGCTTCCGGATTCAAGAAAGTTAAGAATGGATTTGAATTAAATTTAATGGGCGGCGAAAAGATTCAAACTAAAACTTTGATTGTTGCTACCGGCGCATCAGCTCGATGGTTAGGGATTCCTTCCGAAGAAAAGTATAAAGGCCGCGGAGTAACTACCTGCGCTACTTGTGATGGAGCTTTCTTCAAAGGGAAAGAAGTAGTGGTTGTCGGCGGCGGAGATTCAGCGATGGAAGAGTCAATGTTCTTGTCAAAGTTTGCTACGAAAGTCACAGTCGTACATCGTCGAGATTCATTTAAGGCGTCAAAAATAATGCAGGACAGATTTTTTAAAAATCAGAAGTGTAAAGTTCTGTGGGATAGTGAAGTTGCAGAAATATTGGGTGATGGCAAAAAAGTGACCGGAGTGAAGTTGAAGAATACAAAAACGGGAAAAGTTTCTGATTTTAAGACTGACGGGATATTTTTAGCGATTGGACATGTTCCCAATACTTCTATCTTTAAAGGCACGTTAAATCTGACCGAGCTAGGATATCTAGTCACTGACCGTTTTATGAAAACTAATATTCCCGGAGTGTTTGCGGCCGGAGATGTTCAGGATGTTCGGTATAGGCAGGCAATAACTGCTGCCGGAAGCGGTTGTCAGGCAGCGATAGAAGCAGAGAAGTACTTGGCTGAGCAGGAATAGTTTTTACTGGTCAGATTTTAAAATCTGCTTTTTCCAGGTCTTTTTTCTTTAACTTATTAATGCTTTATCAGAAAATCTATCTCTTTTTCACTACCTTTTTAGCAGTTTTTGTTTTAGATATGTTTGTCTTTTTTGGTGATTTTTTAGAACGTTGTTTCTTTCTTTTCCTCACTTTAACTTCCTTTTTTTTCATCTTAACTGCTTTACGGTGTGTTTTCCGCTCTTCTAATAGTTCATTTAACTCTGCTTCGATTTCTGATGCTTTTTTACGGATAGTTTCTACCCTTTCCGCATTGTTGTCTTGAGACGACAATTCACCGCATTCAGGACAATGGAATTCAAAATCTGTAGCTTGATCAAAATTAAGCCGCACACATCTGCTTTGGCAGACAAAAAATAATTCCCTAGTTTCTTCTTCCAAACGCTGCTGCAGTTTTGCCAGCAATTCTTTTTTTCGTTTAACATAATTAAATTTGATACTTTCCGGAAGAAGGGTCCAATAATAGATATACCACCCTTTTATCTTGTCTTTTTTTCGGATAAAACTTACTAAATTGTAATTGTAAAGAAGATAAAGCATCTTACGCACCATTTTGATATCTTTCTTTAGCTTGTCTGCCAATTCAAACTCAGAAACATGCTGTTTGCCAGAAATTTCTTTTACTAAAGGTAATCCTTCTTCTCCTAGAATGGAAAGCATGATTTCTTCAACTTTCTTTTGAGTTAGGCGCATGGTTAGAATCTTTATGGGTTTTAGGTATGTTTTGGTGGTGACGCTTTTAAATGTTTCTGTCTTCTTTTTTTTGTTGCAATTCAGAAACCCCCAGCAGTTCTTCTATCTTTAATCCCTTCCTTTTGGCCAATTCCAGTGATATCGCCCAACTTTTTCCGGTTTGTTCAATATCTTCCAGCATAAAAAAATACCATGGTTCGCTGGGAAATCGTACCCCTATCCAAGCCTCTGCTCCAAATTTATTGGCAAAAGTACGCAGCTGCTCGATTTCTTCATCTAACAAGTATTTTTTTGTATCTGCGGTGACTTTGCATTCAATGGCTACTCTACGCATGGCGTTGCCAGCCAATACATCTGGAGAAGGATAGCGGCTGCTTCCCGAACCCGCTGCGCGGATGCACACCCAATCATTTTCATTGAACACTTTCACTAATTCCCGTTCACCTTTAGTGCCTTTAGCTTTGGTGTTCATAACAGAAAGAAGAAAAAGGATTATTTAAGTTCTTCGAGATTAGAGGCGGCAAATAAAAAGAAAATAAAATCCTCAGGCAATCCCAATACTGCAGTGATCTTCAACCTCTTTACATATCTTTACATTTTGGTGTTTTACGTCTTCATTACATCTTCCTTTAAAACAGACATAGCCCGTTTCGTATTCGCAATTAAACGTCTTTGTATTACCATCGATTCCAGAGATTCCAAATAAAGCAGGACATTTCCGTTCCAACAAATATTTTCCATAAGCTGCGTAACGAGATTCGTGGGAATAATAAGTGCTATACACCTTATAAATGCACAGCTTTTCTGAATCTACATAACCGGGGGGAGGATATCCTTCTCCATAATAACCTATAGCACACCCGTAGGTATATATAGATTCCCCAGCATGATTTTCATCATTTTTTACTGCATCTTTAATCTCCACTCCCAAACAAGCGTCACGTTCTTTTACGGGGTTAGCAGCGGCACTTGGTGCAGCAGGATATTTGTTTCCGGTCTGAAGTTGAATTATCTCAACATATCCCGCTTCTGCTGCATGCGGATGTGTGCCATCACTCAATTTTTCCACTCCTCCGCCATCACTATCATAGCAGCCGACAGTGGCATGTTCGGGCTGGTCTAAAAATGTTTTAAGGATTTCTGGACAAGTATCCACCTCTGGATATAATAAAGATGTTTTGTAAGTTGTATCAATCTCGTGGACTGCAGCTTGGGTATCTTTTGTACACCGATACCTATCATATTTGATTTCAGTATTACCATATTCACTGCAGTAATGCGTCTTCTTACCAGCATTTTCTGGTTTATTACAAAATTGAGCTGCCTTACCGTCTGTAGTAGTATCTGCTATAGCCGGCGCTTGTGCCGATAATTTGTTTACGGCTGTTTTAATCCGTGTTGTAGGAGCCATTGATGCTGCTTTTGAAATTCCGTATTTAATCGTAGACTCCTGTCTTACCGCTTGTCCTGCGAATGCGCTGCCTTCTTTACTTTCCAAATCAGCTAGCAACTCTTCCCGCTGTTTGGGAGTTAATTTTGCCAATTCCGCTTCCAATTCTTCATTGGTAATCTGCGGAGCGCAAGAAACTAAGAACATGATTGTAATTAATAATGAACATATAACTGGTATTTTTCTCATTCATAACACCTCATTTTTTGAATGTTAGTTATATAACTATTTAGATTATATAACTGTTTCGATTATATAATTTATAGGGATTGATTCTTCAAAAGAAAATAAATAAGTTTAGGAGTACTTCTTAACCATACTTTTTTATTGAAACACTATTTTTCCACTACATGTTACCAAAATTCACTTCCAAAGCATTTCTTGCTCCCATGTCCGGAGTTAGCAACGCTGCTCTCAGATTACTCTGTAAAGAACTCGGCGCAGGGCTAGTGGTAACAGAATTTGCCAACATTCACGCAGTGGTAGCCAGAGAAGCAGACATACATAACTCTATTGAATTCTCAGAAAAAGAAAGGCCTTTAGCCATACAGTTGTTTGGTTCAGATTTAGAAGCGCTCAAAAGAGCCATCAAAATAGTAGAACCTTATTTTGACATTATCGATTATAATATGGGTTGTCCGGCTGATCATGTCACACAGCAGATGGCCTGTTCTGCCCTGTTGCAGCATCCTGATCTAACTAGAGAGATTTTCAAAACCATGCGTGCAGCAACCAGTAAACCGGTAACAGTAAAAATAAGGGCAGGGGTAACCAAACCAGATAAATGGCAAGCTATCGCTAAAATTGCGGAAGAAGAAGGATTAGATATGATCACTTTCCATCCGCGGACAGTTAAACAAGGATATTCTGGAACTTCTGATTGGACATTAATCAAAGAATTGAAACAAATGGTTTCTATTCCCGTAGTGGGAAATGGAGATATCCGAACTCCCGAAGATGCTAAGCGCATGTTAGATGAAACCGGCTGTGATTATGTCATGATCGGTCGGGAAGCGATGAGCAATCCCTTTATCTTCACGCAAATAAACCAGTATTTAGAGACTGGAAAATATCCCGGCATGTCTTCTAAGAAAAAAATAGAAACTTTTTTTCGCTATGTAGAATATGCTAAACAATATCCGACTATCAAAGTAAGTAATATCCGTATGCAAGCAATGAACTTCTCTAAAGGCTGTCCTGGCGGGAAAGGATTGCGCGGGAAATTACTTGCAGTGAAAGAGATTGCTGAAATAGAAAAAATAATGAAAGAATTTTATGAGAAGTTGTGAATAAAAAAATAAAATTAAAATTTCTTCTTCGGTTCAGAAACTTAAACCGCTCCCTTTGCCCCATATTTTTACAACTTCTGTTGCTAATGAAGACAGCATCCGGAGGGTTCGTTTTGAGCTATTGCTTAATTTTCTATCTTTCTTTATGTCTCGCAATGTAACGACGGCAGCCGCCCGTATTTGTGCGAGTTTATTTTCCATACCTTTATAAGACAATTCTATATCTCCACTACGTCTACCTAGTATCTCACTAGGTATTCCTCCACTAGGATGACTCCCTCTTTTCCAGAAGATACCGCTTTTTTGTCTAGTTGGTATCGCAGGTATTTTTTTCGCCGTTATAAATCTAAAATGCGCCTGCAAGTCTCTCGTCCATAGTTTTCTTACCTGTAAATCAATTTTTTTAAGATTTTCAATAATTTCTTTATTAATCTCTTCATTATTCATACGGTTAACAGTTAATTGATAGCACCTAAGCGCCCAACCCTCTACTACCTTCATCTGTTCAAATCTTGTTCCTACAACCAATTCTCCTGCCATGATAAACACCTCATCGTAATTTATGTTTTAGGTGATTTATTTATTTATTTATTAAAACTCATGACCCCCCCCCACGATAGTAA
>CAYRMP010000050.1:0-5003 GCA_964425545.1 uncultured Methanosarcinales archaeon
CATGTAGTACTACAGGAGCAAGATTTATTTAAAGGGGGTGCAAATTAAGATGGCGGAAGCAAAAACTAAAGTCATGGCAGATGAATTTATTCAAGAAGAATTGAAATCTAAAATGCCAAAATCTAATGAACCAAGCAAGGTGCTAAAAATGGAAAAATTAACCTTAGTAGATTTGCCGGGAGTGGGCGCAGCAACGGCAGAAAAGTTGGAAAGCGCAGGATATCATGATTTGATGTCTGTAGCTGTTTCAAGCATAGGAGAATTGATAGAAGTTACTGGTGTGTCGGAAGCAGTTGCTAGAAAAATGATCAATGCGGCCCGCGACAGCATGAAAATGGGTTTTGAAACCGGTATGGATGTGCTGCGAAAACGTGAATCAGTCATTAAGTTGTCAACTGGCTCAGCAAGTTTTGATGCTTTGATGGGCGGCGGTTTTGAAAGCGGAGCCATTACAGAATGCTTTGGTGAGTTTGGTTCAGGAAAGACCCAGCTGGGACATTTGTTAACCGTCAACGTGTTGAAAGAGGATTCTACTGCAACAGTTGTATATATTGATACTGAGAACACTTTCCGTCCAGAAAGAATCAAACAGTTTGCAGATGCCGCAGGCATGAATACTGAAGATGTGCTTTCCAGAATCATGGTGGCAAGAGCATACAATTCAGATCACCAGATGCTGTTGACAGAAAAGATCGAAGATTTGATCTCTAAACAGGGAAAGAATGTGAAATTATTGGTCATTGATTCTTTAACTGCGCATTTCAGGGCAGAATTCATAGGCCGCGGAACTCTTGCAGAAAGACAGCAGAAGCTGAACAGGCACATGCACGCTCTAGCCAAAGTTGCTAGTTCCTATAATGTTTGCGTCTATGTTACTAACCAAGTTATGGCCAAACCAGACCAATTTTTCGGCGATCCAACCACTTCGATAGGCGGGCACATTGTAGCACATGCATCAACGTTCAGAATTTACCTGCGAAAAGGCAAGAAAGGCACGAGAGTTGCAAAGCTGATTGATGCTCCGAATTTGCCAGACGGAGAATGCTGCTTTGAAGTGTTAGAAGGCGGAATTCAAGACGCAAATTAATAGTTAGATTTTTCTTTTTTAATTTTATTTGTTTTTTGAAGAATTTATTTTTTCTTTTTATTTTTTAATAGGCAAATATTTTTCTGTTAATTCTTTCAATATTTTAATTTGTTTTTCTGCAAAATCCTGAATATTATTATGGGCTAAGATAATTTTGTTAAGAGGAGAAGAAAAATCTCCTAGTTCCCGGTCAAAATGAGCATTAGCTAAAGACATATACCAATCATGGTGAATCAAAGGTTTCTCAAGCTCTCCTTGAGTTGCTTCAGAAATTTTTCCTTGTTTGACAACTTCTCTGCCAGCTTGTCTTAAATGGTTTTGATATTTTTTGAATATCGGATAGAACAGTAAAGATTTGAATATGAAGAGTTCTCCTTGTCCCCTATAAATTTCAACTATACATTCATTTCTTAAATTCTTTGGAAGATCTCTTGCATATTCTTTGATGACTTTAAATTGGCTTTGTTCCGGTAAACCGGCATTACAAATAAAACCAATCGGTGGAAAAATAAAGGGGTTGCCCCTTTCATCCACTCTCATCCGATGGTGGTATTCTCCAACTGCGCTAGGATTAAAATTAGGGTCAATCGAAGGAAGTACCTGCGGACCCAAATATCCTAAAATTTTATTAAATAATCCTTCCGGGGGGGAAGGGTCGACGTAATTAGGGTTTCCGTCTTTTTCAAGATGCGGATCTAAGAGAGGAAGTACACGTTCCAGAAAGGTTTTTGTTTTACCGGTTAAAAAGCTAGCATACACGCCAGAACCGATAAGGATTAAATCAAAGGTTACTGCTTTTTCCCACAAAGCCTGCACTTCATCCTTTTTAGCATACATACATTTACCGGGAGTTTTTTCAAAGCAATGAAACTCTCCCTGGCAAGATTGTATTTTTTTTCCGTAGAGGTATTCAATTTCAGTTCTTGCACCAGCTTCTCTGGCTCCCTCCAGAAAATAATCGGCAATATACTGGGTATTGCTTTTCTCACGCCTAGGGCTGCCATTAATCATGATGATGCTATTTATTTTGTTGTCTAAAGAAGTGGTAGTCATAGATCATTTTAGTGGCGTTATTTTATAAAATTATTGAAACAAAAGCCCCACTGACAAGTTAACTTTCAAAAATAAGGTTTATTTCTTTTAGTTTACCTTGATAGGGCCGATGGTTTACTTTAGCTGCATCAAGCATCCTTCGGGAAGCAATACACTCTTTACTATCGCGGTATTTATCGCTAAAATAAATCACTTCTTCTATTCCTGCCTGGACTATTAATTTTGTACATTCATTGCAAGGAAATAAGGTGCCATATAATTTACATCCTTCTAGTGAGGCAATATTCTTGTTTAGTATGGCATTAGATTCAGCATGAACAACATAGGGGTATTTAGTATCTAATGGATTTTCAGCTTCCCTTGACCAAGGAAATTCATCATCGCTGCATCCTCTGGGGAGACCATTATATCCAGTTGCAACTATGATGCCAAACTGACTTACTATACATGCCCCTACTTGCGTGTTAGGATCCTTGCTTCTTTGCGCAGCTAACAGGGCAGTAGTCATGTACCAGTCTTCTTTACTTATTGCGTCAAGTCTTTTTGTATTCATTTTATTCCTCGCTGGGATATAAATACCCCGCTGCTCTGCAGCGATTGGTAAGGAATAATTGAAAATCCGTCTTGAAGATTTGCGTAATGCCCCGCAGCTCTACTGTGGTTGGGATAGCAAATCTTAGGATTTTCATTTTATTTCCCAAATCGGTCTCCTAAATCAGTAAGTGCACCATCTATTTTTTGTTCCAGCAGTTTTTTACTCTCTGTCCCAATACCTGGATTGAAAATTGCATAATCGGCCATGCTAATGCAAACATGGAGCTGCTGGTTGTTAGGATCAGTGCTATTTTCAAATTGTTCCGAGTCAACAAACTCATCAAATGTCTGGAATTTTTTATCCCCCACCAATAATGCTCTTTCGTACCGGTCTTCTAGGGGAGCATCAATTGAGATTAAAGCAAATCCGCTATTTCTTCTCAGTACTCTGATCTCCGAAGGGTTACGGATAGAACTTACTGCATAATTTGTTCCGGGCAGGAAATTTTCTAATACTTTTTCAGCCAGATATCCTGGGCCGTTTGCAGCGCGCAATTCATTTGCAACTTTCTGCAAAATAGTTCTGTCCGTCTGATCCAATCCCTGTTCCTTTACAACTTTTCGTATGTAATCAGATAAAGAATAATGAGCGAATCCTTTAGAAACAAGATAATTTGCAGCAGTATCCTTGCCGCTCCTGATAGTTCCGGTTATTCCTATAATCATTAGTGTTTCTGCTCAGAGAGCGTATATAAAATTATCTGCACTTCAAAAGCACTGTTTTACCGTTTAAGAAGCAACGTTTTTATAGTAACCTCTCTTTTTTAAGCTAAATAAATTTAATGGAGGAATGTATATATGAATGAAACCGAAGCTCCTGTTAAAGTAGGAGAAGAATACGATGTGATGATTTCTGCCGTGGGTGGAAAGGGCGACGGTATCGCCAAAGTGAAAGGATTTGTGTTGTTTGTTGCTGGTGCAAAGAAAGGCGATTTTTTGAAGGTACGGATCACCAAAGTTTTGGCCAATGTTGGGTTTGCTGAAAGTGTTAAAAAATTAGATAAGCCCGAAAATAGAAAGTATGCTACTGTTTCTGCTAGAGAATTGGAAGAACAGGAAGAAGAGCCGGAACAGAAGTTTGAAGAGACAGAAGATTTCGGCGAAGATAAATAAGCCATGAAACGTTTGTTTGTTGCCGTGCCCGTTTCTGAAGGAATCAGAGATAAAATTAAGCCCATAGCACAAGCTCTTTCGGAAACGGATGCTGATTTGAAACTTGTTTCTCTTTCTAATCTTCATTTTACTTTGAAGTTCTTAGGAGACGTAGAAGAGAAGAATATTCCCGAGATAGAAAATAAGTTGGCCGGGATAGCCGAGAAAACAAAACGTTTTGAAGTTTCTGTCAAAAGTGTAGGCGTTTTTCCTTCTTTAGATAGAATTAGCGTAGTGTGGATTGGTGCAGAAAATTCTGAATTATTCTCCTTAATGAAAACAATTGGTAAAGAGCTAGATTTCATTAAGAAGAATGATCATGAAGAAGATGTTCCTCATTTGACTCTCGCGCGGGTTAAGACAAATAGGAATCAGAAAGAGTTGCAGGAGTTCGTGAAGAAATTTGAAAACACAGGATTTGGCAAAATGATGGTTGATAAATTAATTTTGTTTGAGAGTGAGTTGAGGAGAGAAGGAGCGGTATATAGAGTTATTAAAGGGTGGGAGTTAGGACAAACTTAATTGTAATTATATTTCATCATTGTTAGATAAATAAAATGATTAAAAATTATAATCTGCTTTTTCCACTAATATATCTACTGGTAGTGAATCGGTGATTTCACTTTGATTGGAAAAAGCAGGGTCGGAAAACAGACCCGAGTGAAGCTTTGCGAAAAGGTGAGCAAAGTCACGAACAAAGTGACTCGACGAGCACGCTGCTGACCTATTAGCAAGCAGTGGTCTGTTTTCTTTGACAATTATTTTTCTAATCTTTTTTCTTCTTTTTGCAGTAAGCGATGTTCTTTATTTATTGCACCCAGCAAATTATGGGCGGTATTTAGTAAATCGTTTAATCTATGAATATTTTTAGTCATATAATCAAGAGAACCCTGTCCAAACTGCGCAAGGTTAGTACCATCTGCTGTGGAAGCAAAATTCTCTCCGAATCCTTCCATTAACTTGAACAACTCGGACAGATTTTCTTTTAAAACTGCCAAATCTTCGACATTTTTATCTATAGTTTTAACTTCAGAATTAATTAATTTTTTTTTCTCGGATAATTCCTTTCCAAGCTCCCTAAGCTTGGATTGTGTCTGTCTATAATCCGGCATATAAT
>CAYRMP010000050.1:5013-8823 GCA_964425545.1 uncultured Methanosarcinales archaeon
TCTACATGTCGCTTTAACGTCAAATATACGTCCCAAACTCTTTCCACTAAATGATGAAAAATACTCATTTTATCCACCTCATTTTTTTGAATGTCAGTTATATAACTGTTTCGATTATATAACTGTTATATGGGTTGATTCCGAAAAAGAAAACTCACTCCTTTTCCGATTTAATTTACCAACCACAAATCTTAAAAGTGTTTAATCTTTTAGGAGGAAAAAATTAAAATCGAATACAAAGGTTATGAAGTCGAAGCCAAGAGAGAAAAAAGTTTAGGGGGAGAGGCCCTATTATATTTTAACATCTTTCGGAAATCTGATGGTTACGAGTGCTTAAGTTCTTGCGAAGATAGCACTGAAACAGTTAGATCCAAAATAAAAGAGCTTAAAAAACATATTGACCATGAACTTGCTGAGGATGATCCGTGGGGGGAATTAGAGCAAAAATTACGTAATTCTTGATTAATCCCAACCGCAAAGATTAAAAGCCACCAATCCTTACTACTGCAAAAAGAGGTTGTAAGAATGTCTTATATAGTCTGGTTTAAGGAGTTAAGAAAAGATTCTATTGCTATTGCCGGCGGGAAAGGCGCCAACATGGGTGAAATGATTACTTTACACCTTCCCGTTCCAAATGGTTTTGCAGTGACTGCACAAACCTTCGGTGAATATCTCGAAAAAACAGGAATAAAACAGAAAATATATTCTCTTCTCAAAGATTTAGAAGTGGAAGACACTGAGAAATTACAGGCAATATCAAAAAAAATCCAGGAATTAATCATTTCTACTCCCATGCTGCAGAATATGGCTGAGGAAATAATGTATACTTATGAGATGCTTGGTTCAGAAAAACAAAAAGCAACCGATTTAGTAGAGCCTAAAGAAGTCTTCGTTGCAGTGCGAAGTTCGGCAACTGCAGAAGATTTACCGGAAGCTAGTTTTGCCGGACAGCAGGCAACGTTTCTTAATGTTAGAGGAAAGCAGCAAGTTGTTTCTGCAGTTTTAGCTTGCTGGGCATCATTATTCACGGCTAGAGCAATTTACTACCGAGTAAAAAATAAATTCGATCATAGCAAGGTGTTAATTTCTGCGTTAGTGCAGAAGATGGTGAATTCCGAAAAATCGGGAATAATGTTCACCGTCAATCCTTCCACTAATCATGCCGATGAAATAGTGATAGAAGCAATTTATGGATTAGGTGAATTAATTGTCGGCGGAGAAGTTAATCCTGATCTTTATTTAGTTGACAAAAAAACTCGTGATATCAAAAAAATTGAAGTGCGTAAGAAGGATTTTGGGCTATTTCGCAACGATAACGGGGAAAATGAGAAACGGCTTATTCCTAAAGATAAGCAAGACCGGCAAGTGCTGAATGAAAAACAAATAAAAGAATTGGCGCGCATAGGAAAAAAATTAGAAGAGCATTACGGCAAACCGCAAGACACCGAATGGGCAGTAGAGAAGGAAGAAGTTTTCATTGTACAAACAAGGCCAGTTACTACATTTAAGGCGCATACTGTAGAAAGACCAGATATTGCAGATGAAACTGGTAAAATTTTATTGAAAGGAGAAACCGCCAGCGCAGGAGTCTATAATGGACCGGTAAAAGTTGTGCATGACCCTTCAGAATTAAATAAAGTGCAAAAAGGAGATATCTTAGTTACGGCCATGACCACGCCAGACATGGTTCCCGCAATGCAGCGAGCAGGAGCAATTGTGACGGATGAAGGAGGAATGACTTGTCATGCGGCAATCGTTTCTCGAGAGATGGGAACTCCTTGTATTGTGGGGACACAACACGCTACTGATATGTTGAAAGATGGAGAGATGATTACTGTACATGCGACTCGCGGAATAGTGTATGAAGGAAAGATAGAAGCAACAGAAACAAAAAAAGAATCGGTCGGATCTGCTTCTCCGTGCACTGAAGTGGTTACCGCAACAGAAATTAAAGTTATCACCGATCTTCCTGATTTTGCCAGCCGGGCAGCTTCTACTGGTGCAGATGGTGTTGGTTTAGTGCGTTTAGAAATTATAATTGCCAATGGCAGTATCCATCCGGCAGAATATGTGCGGCAGAAGCGCGAAGAAGATTATGTCCATTTATTAAAAGAAGGAATACGCAAGATTGCTAAAGCATTTGTACATAAACCAGTATGGGTGCGCTGTTCAGATATGCGTTCTGATGAATATAGAAATTTACAAGGCGGGGATAAAGAACCGCATGAAACTGATCCGATGATTGGCTGGCACGGAATTAGGAGATTGTTGGATGAACCAAAGATTTTGCGAGCGGAATTTCAAGCAGTAAAAGAATTGCACGACGAAGGATTTGACAATGTCGGAATAATGCTGCCGTTTATTATCCGGGTTGATGAGCTGCGAAGAGCAAAAGAACTAATGAAAGAGGTCGGCTTGGAGCCCTGCAAAGAGATTGATTTTGGAATAATGGTAGAAACACCCGCTGCTTGCTGGGTAATTGAAGATTTATGCAAAGAAGGGATTAGTTTCGTTTCTTTCGGTACAAATGATTTGACCCAATTGACGCTAGGAATAGACCGGAACAATGAACGTATTGCTCATTTATTCAGTGAAATGCATCCTGCCGTGATTGGAGAGATAGCAAAGGTAGTTCAAGTCTGTAAAAAGTATAAAGTAAAAACTTCTATTTGCGGACAGGCAGGAAGTAAGCCGGAAATGGCGGAATTTTTAGTCCGGCAGGGGATTGATTCGATTTCTGCTAATGCCGATGCAGTAGATGGCATCAGGCATACGGTTGCCAAAGTTGAGAAGAAGATTCTTTTAGATGCGGAAAGGAAAGAATAGTTTTTTTTGTTATTGTAATTTAGCTAGTTTTTCAAATGCTTTTTCCTGATATTCTTTAGGAGTGAACAATTCTGCTGGTATTGGCGGATTGAAGAGAAGAAAATGGATTCCCTTTTCACCATACTTATCGATGATTGGTTTTACCAACGTATATCCGCCACGATAGATTACCTCATTGGAAAATTGTTTTGTTTCCGAAGGCCAATCCTGTAGATTAAATGGTCTTTCCTCTTCACCATTCATAACATTTTCAATATAAGCAGCGATACCTTCATTAATCAATCGGTCGGCAATACTTTCTTCAGGTGAAAATCCCCACGGCCGAAAAATATGGTAATCTCTCCCCAAGCTTATTTCTTTTATTTTATCAAAGTAGAAGTGCGCTAATTCATGATCTAAAATTTTTTTAGCATCCGCGGTGTTATTAAAAGTAGCTATGGTTGCAACAAAATCCCCCCAATTCCATTCCGGCCTAGTAAGAAGTCCGCTAGGCAGGTAGATGGCATCTTCGCCATCATCATATAAGCCCATTACCCCGAGATGAATTTTTTGTTCTGGGAAAAAATATTTTATTTTTGGCCGTTCTGCAGGATAAGTTATCCCCAATTTCTCTTCTTGTTTTTCAATAATTTGTTCAAGATTTTCTTGCACATACATTTCAATGTCCAGATCTTTCTGCCGATAAAGATATAACGTGCTTACTAAAGAAGCAGGAAAATAAACAGCAGCAGTAAATGCTGACCAACGGGCTGCCTTTAGAATAAATCTTATTTTTTTATCGTTCATGGTATTTTTTTCTTATCTCTTTTTATAAATATTCTCTCAATATCCTCATTTTATATCTTTGCAACAGTGAAAACCGAGACTGTAATCATTATAATACTTCCAATGGTCAATCGTGGCTTCTGCGCAGCTTTCTGAAGCTGAACGAGCGTAATGCGATCCCACGTAAGTTACTTTTTCTTTTATGAAGTTGTCTCTTCG
>CAYRMP010000051.1:0-8620 GCA_964425545.1 uncultured Methanosarcinales archaeon
TTATTATAACCGCCAGTTGCGTTCCAAGTGATACTGCCCTGTTCAGTACCGCTTCGAAATCCTCCAGAATAATCATAAGCGTTGCTGGTATTAGTCCCATTTATCCTTTCAAAGGGCATGTTGATAACTGCAAGAGGAGTATTATTTACAACCCAGTTATATATCAATGTAAAATTATCTCCGTCGCCATCGCTGGCAGCAGCATACGCAGTTAAATTTTGGCGGGTGGTATTAATCGCGGGATTAGTAGAATTTAAGACCAATGAACTAATAGCTGGAAGATAATTTGCGCTAAAATTGATCAAGCTGGTTAAGTTAACATTATTAAAAGAGTCATTTACATAAAAAGTGATATTATGATTTCCCCCGCCGGGGGTGATTGAAGTGTTAGCACAGCCAGACAAAGTTGTATTTGCGCCATGATCTAAAGAATACCAGCAAGAGCTTACAGCAACATCATCGCTTACAGTAATGTTTAATTTAACTATGGAAGTATGCTGGGAATTATTCAGCGGTGATGTGACAGTTATAGTTGGCGCAGTAACATCTAAGATGAGAACGCCATTTGAAGAGATTGTTGCTCCGTCTTCAAATCCATCGTTAGGAGTGATTTCCACTGACCAGTTCTCTCCGATTGTTGTTAAATTCGCAAGGATTAAATCAGTCCTGTTATTGAAAAACGTATTTACTTGGTCAGCAGTTAAAGAACGATTCAAAATATATACTTCATCAATTATTCCGTTAAAATCGGAAGTGGTATCTGTCGACCATTTTCCGATGTATGTGTTGTCATTAGGGTCATCAATATAAGAATATGAATCTGTGCCGTAGGGAACACCGTTAACGTAGTAATACATAGTACCCGACTTAAGCACCCAGGCAATGTGATACCATTTTCCAGCTATGATGCCCGCATTACTAGAAAACTGCCAACCTACTGTCGAATCATAAATTCCGATAGTTCCGTCGCTATGGACAACCATCATGTAAGAATAAGGAGAAGCTAAATTCGAATCCTTGCTAACAATACCCGCATAAGTTTTTAGAGCAGTTGGTTTAACCCAAGCCATAATAGTAAATGCGTTGCCTATGTCTAAACTGGAACCGCTGCCTAAATTGATGGAATCGGCAGACCCATCAAAGTTATACGCTCCTTTTCCGTCGTAACCGTTAGTAGCGCCCCAAGTAGCTCCAGTTATGGTGCCATTATTTCCATATCCAGAATAATCCCAAGCATTATTTGTGAGGGTATTATTAATCTCTTCAAACGGCATGTTCACTACAGCAATAGGTAATCCATTGATCTTCCAATTGAAAATGCTCTTGATTGAATCGCTGTCAATATCCGCAGAGGAAATATTGTATGCGGTTAAATTAGTGTTAGTATCATTAGTCAATGGATTGGTCGAATTCAAGATAGGGGTTGATTGCGTGGGCTTGGCATTTAGTATAGTTACATTGTTAGAAGTCACCATCGCTCCGTCTAAATAACCATCATTAGGTGTCGCCTGCACAGACCAGTTCTCTCCCTTGATCGTTTCTTGCGCAACGATTATGGTTTGATTATTATACAACGCATTGATTTGTTCAACAGATAAACTTCTGTTGAATATCATCACTTCGTCAATAGTTCCACTCCAGCTGGAAAGCAGATCTCCTCCGCCGATGCTGATGTTAACATCATTAGAGATATTATGTGTTCCCAAAAATGTTCCCGTCTGCTTCAATGAACCATTATTATATATTGCCATAGTCCCATTTGGCCATGTCACGCAGGTAACATAATTCCAACCTAAGTTTAAAGCAGAAGTGGCAGTTACTGTATTTTGTCCTTCAGTCTGATTCCAGATTCTACAAACCAAATCTCCTGCAGATTGCCGGAAATCGATGGAACCAAAACGAGCAAATATCTCTCGGTTAACATCAAGAACAGTAGGTTTTACCCAGGCAGATAAAGTAACTCCAGTGCTGGAGGCATTAAATTGAATTTTCTTAGTGCTGATGACATAATCATCGCTTCCATCAAAGGTATATGCACCATTTCCGTCATATCCGCCGGTTGCACTCCAAGTTGCTCCACCGCCTCCTTCATTGGGAACAGCAAAATGATTCCCATATCCTGAATAATCCCAAGCATTATTTGTAGTAGTGTCGTTTATCCCTTCAAACGGCAGGTTCAACACGGCAATCGAAGTCATATTTCTTAACCAGCTATAGATGACTCTCTTCGCAGTATCAGAGGTATTGTACGCCGTTAAATTCACATTAGTATTGTTGGTAGAAACATTAGTTGTATTTAGCACCAAGGAGCTGATGATAGGAGCGACTTGGATAGTAATATCTTGTATTGCAATAGTTGAGCTTTCTATTTTAGAATCATTAATAGTATTAGAACTATTTGAAGTATTATTTTCAGCAGGAGCTGTATTTGTTTGGTTATCTTCTACTGGTTGTGGTTCAGGCGCAGCTGATTCGTTCGGCAGAATTTCTTCAACCGGCACTTCAACAGGTACTCCGATAGGTTCTTCAATCGGCAATATTCCTACTTCCTGCGCCTCTTCGACAACATCTGCAGTTACAGCTCCATCCATCTCACTTCCTGTACTTTCATCGCATACAGCCTGAGTACTGCATTGTTCAGCTATCGCTGAAGTACATTTTTCTTCCACAACATCAACGCAACTGCCGCAGTTTTGCACTATTTCAGTAGAACAGACCATTGAACAAGTTTTGACACAAACTTCCCGTTCAACTCCATTGATCTTTTCAAGACGACATTCTGGTCTGCACTCTTCGGTGCAAGTTTCCTTAGTTTCATTGATACAGGTAGCATCGCATTTCTGCACGGTTTCATTTAAGCAAGTGATGATGGTTTCATTTGCACAGACGGTTTCTTCATAGCAATTACCGCTGGGAATACTAACCACAGCGCCAGTAAGTATATTCTCTTCAGAACGATATTTTTTCAAGAAGGAAAAAATGTTGCTGAATGATTCAGTCCAAGACTTCTCAGAGATAGGTTTTTCTACTGTTGCCTGAACATCAGCACTCTTATTATCATTATTATATATGACTAATCCCGCGAAGGCAAAGATCACTAAACAGATTGATATTATGCCAAGAGTTTTTACAAAATTATTCTTCTGGTCTTCTTTACTTAATTCTGTTATTTTGTAATCGATGCGTTGCAATCCTGCTTGGACTTGCTGTAGCTCTTTTGTTTCATATTCTAATAATGCCCGTAATTGCCGTTCAGCAGTTTTTCGGCCGCGGGATTGTTTTTCCGTCTCATAAAGGTACAGGGTTTTCTCTCTTTTTTGCGCCAGAATTTTTACTGCTCTTTCTACTTCAGCCTGCCTATTTTTCCAATACGTTAAATCTTTATGCCGATCCATGTTTGTCTCTGGCTCTTTTCATTAACACCGCTACAGTATTCGAAGTTCTGTTCAGCAGCTGGGCAATTTGTTTGTTGGGAAGATGATAAGTAGTATTAAGATAGAAAACGATACTTTCTAAGAAACTATATCTGCGCTTTTTGAAAATGGAAAGGGGAAGAAAATACTTCTCATCTTGGATCAAGAATGCTTGTTTTTTATTCTTCAGCGATCTCTGGTACGTCGCCCAGACACTTTTCTGATCACGATGAAGTTCTGCTGCGATTTTCTGAAATGAAAAAGTTTCATTCTCTTTCAAGAACTTATATAGGGCTTCTGCAGGTTCTAAAGAATGAGAAAAAATCGATAAAGGGATTGATGCTTCCTGTTTTGCATCTTGGAATGTTTGAATAAGCTCAGGCAGCTGCAATCCCTGTTCTTGATACATTCTTTGCAGAATTATTTTCAACAGTTGCTGAGAACTGATAGTAGATAAAAGCGAATTTAGTAGTACGTCTCCTTCTTTTTTGCTTGTTGGTTCCAATCAGATGGTTTGAGAAAGAATTCTCTTTTTATAAACCTTTTTATTCATTTTAATTAACAAATAGAGAATAAATATCTTGATATATTAATTAAAATCCTTTTTAAGTTAAATTAATTCTTTATATGTTAATTAAAGAACTATTTTTAGTAAAACGAAAGGTATATAAATATAAAAGTTAATCGGTGTATAAGAAAAAGGTGTTTGGATGGCTAAAAGAAAATCTCGTCAGAAAAAGGTTTCTCGCAGAACAAACAATAAGCGCATAAATGATATTTCTAATCATACTTTGATGACGATGGTCATACTAGTGTTGGTGGTGAGCATGATTAGCGTTGGGTTGTATATGTATACTTTCTCTGGAAATAATAGTTTTACCAAAGTTCAAAAATCTCAATCAGAAACTTCCGTGATGGAAGATAGGGGAGCCGTATCGGGACTGGCAACAATGCAAATAATCAACCCTTCGGAAGAAAAGGCGGTGCAATAGATGAATTGGTCAAATAAAAATATTTTTGCGATCTTGGTGGTTACTTTAATGATAACTGTTGTTGGAACAGCAGTTAATATGAGTAAAATTTACGGTTTTAGTTACTTTGGCTTGACTGGGGCAGCTACTAGCTCTGATACTGGTAACGCTACCATAACTATAAGTCAATCGACTTCCATCACCAACAATTTCGATACGATACAATTTGGTTCAGGTTTTGTCAACTCCACTTGTACGGTGTGCTACATGGATAGCAACGGAGTAATTACTGCGGGTTGCTGCGGCACTTTTAATAGGACTAACAACAAAGGATTTTTATTAGAAAACACCGGAAATATCAACCTCTCCGTAAACTATACCTGCGCGGGCAATTGCACCGGCGCGCTTTTCGTAGGCGGAGGAACCAATCCGAAATTTGAACTCAAGGCAACTAATAATTTTGCAGCCAGCCAAGCCGGTGAAACTTCAACTGCAGATACGGTCGCTTCATGTGTTGGTTTCCAATTTGCCGGATATAATTTTACCACTTACAAAGATATCTCTGCAGGAGGAGATTGGCTCTGTGGGAATAGCACTAATTTCCCATTAGATTTTACTGACACTCAAGATGCTTTTGTAGTTGATTTAAATGTCAGCGTTCCTGTTGATGCGCCAACCAGTTCACAAAAAAGCGCCGTATTCACATTTAATGCTTTAGCTACGGGCTGATTAGGTTAATTTAAAGCTAAACTGGGAGTATTTTTGAAAAGCAAGATATATAAACTAATTTGTCTTAATTAATTCTTAAATTTCAAAAGAGGAAAACAAAAGGCAGTTGCATTTAATGTAATTGTTACGAATCAGATAAATTTTAACATGGCTCAGATAAAAAAATTGGGAGTTGTTATACTCATTTTTTGTGTCTTTATCTCTTCTGGATATGGCCTAAGCCTCCAAGGAAATCACCTCAGCCCCATAATTTTTGAACCAGGGAAAAAAATAGTTAATCATTATACTATCAGTGACACTGACAAAGAAGTAAAACTGAGCTTAGGCGGAGATTTAATAGAATACGTAACTATTACGGAAGCAGTGAACAACCAATTTGATTTGATTATTGAAGTTCCAGAAATACTCCCTGAACCGGGAACTTATTGGTTCTCTCTTTATGCTACTGAAATTAACGATGAAGAAGAATCGGGAATTGGTTCTCTTTTATCAGTAAATTTACGCTTTTTAATAGAAGTTCCGCCGCATGGAAAAGCAATCAGTGTTTCACTTGAAATTCCAGATGTTAATGAACACCAACAGATTCCTATTGCAGTAAATATTGTAAGTAAAGGACTTGAAAATATTAACCTCTTAACCGGGAAAGTAACCATCTATGATCAAAAAAATCTTTCTGTAGCTTCCCTAAACCTTAAAGGAAAACCATTGCCGGCATTAGCATCGACAACTCTTTCTGCTAACCTTCCGGCAGATAAACTTTCTCCAGCAAAATATTGGGCTAAAGCAGTGGTTAATTATGATGGAGAAGAAAAAATTGCGCAAGATGCTTTTAAAATAGGAAATCTCGACCTGATTTTAGTTAATTATACTTCTCAATTAGAACCTGAATTTAGTGAATTCAATGCGCTGGTAGAAAATAATTGGGGAAACCCCATTCAAATAGCTTACGCAATTGTTTCTATAAACGAAACTGAACTTCTTACCACACCAACAATTTCTCTCGGCCCTTGGCAGAAAGGAGAATTAAAAGGGATTTTAAGAACTGATTTTGTTCCAGGAAATTATAGTGGTTCAATTAAATTATTTTACGATGATCTATCCAAGACCGAAGGAGTGCTTTTTACTATAATTCAACCACCATCAGAAGTTCAGAAAACTTCAGTAAATTTATTTATAGTAATGGGCGTTATTCTTCTGTTAATAATTAGTTTCTCCGCACTGCTCTATTTAATTAAACACAACAAAGATAAAAAATAAATAGAAGACAAATAACCAAAAAGATAAATAAACAGTAAATTGAATCCCCATGGAAAAAACAAAAATCTCTCCTTACGCAATGATTACTTTTGCCCTTGTAGCAATAATATTAACCCTTTTTCTTTTTACTCGGTCAAATAATAATTGTGATACCATTAAATCTTTCCTCACTTCAGTTGAGATCAAACCATTTGAAAGTAGAACTTACCTTGGGTTTAATGTTAATAAACAGAATTTGACCTTTGGGACTTTAAATCCCGGAACAAGTTCAAAAAAGACCGTGTTTACGGAATATACCAAGAATGCAACCACTTATGTTTGGGTGGAGGGTAATTTTTCTTCATGGGTCATCATTTCCCCTAAGAAATTCGAGATAGGGCCAAATCAACAGAAAGAGGTAACCTTCACTTTATTTGCTCCAGTAACTGCAAAACCCGGAGAATATGGCGGCAAAGTGGTATTCTGTTATCAAGACAAGTAAAATTATTTTATACAAAATATCCTAAAATCATTCTAATGTCCTAGAATTACTCCATTATCTCGAAATTACCAAAATCCATTGAAAAATATAATTTTTCAGTGATTTTGGAAAATAGTAACTCTTTTTCCAGAATCTAACAGAAAACAAAATTTTTCTGGGAGATTCCTGAATTCATACCGAATTCCGAAATCTTTATAAATAAATTCCATTCACAGAAGGTAAACCAACATCACCACTGACTCAATGCAGAACAGAAAGCATTGAATTCTGTCCAGTGGGAGGTTATAATGAATAAAGAACTAATTCACAAGGCTCTGGAAGAAATAGGGAAACAGCCGCAAAAGAAGTTTGTACAATCTTACGATCTAGTTATTAATCTAAAAGATTATGATGTAAAACGAGCGCCATTGGATTTCTTTGCTAATCTCCCCCATTCTAAAGGGAAGAAAGTTAAAATTGCCGCATTTGTGGATCAGCAGCTAGTTGAGCAGGCCACTAAGTTTTGTGATAAGGTTATTCGCGATACTGAATTTGACAGATATAAAGAAGATAAGAAAGCAGCAAAAAAATTGGTTCAAGAATATGATTATTTCATCGCTCAAGCAAACATTATGCCCAAGATTGCCGCAGTATTCGGTAAAGCTTTAGGCGCTAGGGGAAAAATGCCTAACCCTAAATTAGGGTGTGTGGTCCCCGCCAATGCTAACCTTGAACTTTTAGTCAAGAAATTGGCAACTGCCGTCCGACTTAGCGCAAAAAAAGGAACCAATCTCCAATGCCTTGTAGGAAAACAAGATCAAGCTGAAACTGAAATCATCGACAATATTTTAACTGTATATCAAACTGTTATTAAGCAACTACCAAACGAAACCCATAACATCAGAGCAATATTGTTAAAAACAACTATGGGGAAACCAGTAAAAGTTTAGAGACCATGGCCAGCGAACAAAAAAAACAATTGGTAAAACAATTAGTGCATGATATTGAGCACTATCCAATAGTTGGAGTAGTAAATCTAGAACATCTTCCTGCCCCGCAGCTTCAAACTATGCGTTCTATGCTTAAATCAAAAGGCGTTAAGCTGAGCATGGCCAGAAAAAATCTATTATCTCTCGCATTATCCCAATCAAAGAAAAAAGATCTTGATCAACTAAACGCAAAAATAAAAGGCATGGCCGCTCTTTTGTTTACCAAGGAAAATCCTTTCGCTCTTAATTCGTTAATTGTAAAAAATAAGTCTGAAGCTCCAGCAAAAGCAGGTCAAACTGCTCCAAAAGATATTGTAATCAGAGCAGGTCCAACTAGTTTTGCTCCCGGTCCAATCATTTCTGAATTGGCTGCAGTAGGGATAAAAACCAAAGTTAACGCAGGAAAATTAGAAATAATTCAAGATGTAACTGTAGCTAAAGAAGGAGATGCTATCTCTGCTAAGCTTGCAGAAACATTAAAACGGCTGGATGTCAAACCCATGGAAGTAGGATTAAATCTTGTTGCCGTGTGGGAAGATGGCCTTGTATTCAGCGCTAAACAATTATACGTTGATGAAAAAGAATATGCTCAAAACTTCACTCAAGCTGCTACTTGGGCTATGAATTTAGCCGTAGAAGCAGCATACCCTGCTTCAGAAACCACGGAACTGTTGCTGCAGAAAGCTTTCCGTGAAGCAAAAGCAGTTGGGGTAGAATATGTCATCGTAAATAAAGATACCAGTGATGAAATAATTGCACGTTCAGAAAGGCAAGCTCTCTCCTTAAAGAGGGAAGCCAATC
>CAYRMP010000052.1:0-888 GCA_964425545.1 uncultured Methanosarcinales archaeon
CCGGGACGTTAATAAAACCTGATTTTGTAATTACGGCAGCGCATTGCATACCTTACGATCCGGGAAGTAGGACCATTGTTTACGGAGTTTCTGATATTTCTCAGTCCTGTGAAGGGTGTGTCCATGAAATTGCGCTCGTAAAAGCTCATCCCGGATATAATCCAAGTAATAATTATGGTCTTGATGATATTGGTTGGATTCTTTTGAAAGAACCAATCTCGAATGCAGTTACAGCAGAAATACTTCCTGAAAGTGTATTCAGTTCAGCATTACATGTTGATGATATAGTTCAGATAGCTGGCTATGGTAGTGATATTAAAGGCCATTCTGGTTACTTGAATTCTGCAGAGGTACCAATTATCGATTTTTTAACAGCTACCGGTTCAGTTAATGGTAAATTTGAAAATAAATATGTGGGATCAGAATCTTTACTAAAAGAGATGGTAGTAGGATTAGATAACGCTGCTGCTCCTAATCTTTGTTATGGTGATTCCGGCGGACCAACCTATGTTGAATATAACGGCTCATTGTTTCTTACAGGAGTAACTTCAAGAGTTCCGCCAGGTAAACCAATTGAATGCGGTCATGGAGCAGTTGTAAGTTTACCGGGACATTACCAAGAACTTACTGAACAAGTGTATTCAGAACTCTTAAAATGTAAGGATAATCCTGATTGTAGTGGAATTAGTGACAGCGGTGGTTCTGCAGGTACAGGAGCAGGAGGAAGTGATGTTGGCGGTTCAGGCGGCAGTGCAGGATTTCCCAGTTATGCTGATGAACCGATGGTCATGTTAGATAGGACTAATTGCGATTATTCTGGTAAACAGAACGATAATTCAGGATATGGTCTTCTTTTAGGCATGGCGGGTCTGTTAGGTTTTAGAAGAA
>CAYRMP010000052.1:898-8566 GCA_964425545.1 uncultured Methanosarcinales archaeon
TTATAATCTTAAATATAATCTCCCCTCTTGGAAAAGAAAATCTCATGGGCCCTAAATTTTCATCCTGCGTACTTTGTAATATTCTTTCTATTTTGACCACGCACTACTGCGTAGTGGTTAAAACTATTTCAACTTCCTGTTTTCTAGTGGAAGATCTTCTAAAAAAATAGATATTGATTCTATCAAGTAAATGGAGCGATAGCAACATATAAATATAATTTCGTCTTCTTTCATAGTAAAGTAGGTGATTTAGATTGTCTAATGTGGTTCGACTTGAGGAAAAATTTGTTGTTGCTATTAGGAATCTATTAGGTCGAGCGGGTAATGACCTACTTTTAACAAAAAATGTCTTAGACAAGCCAGCTTTTAATGTTAATATGGTTATTTTGGCGCAAGAAGTAATCAAAAGGTATCTAAACCCGGCAATTCCCACAATAAAGGAAGTCCAGAAAAATCTTGAACAATTAAGAAGATATAATGTTGCTAGGAAACAGACCGATTCTATGTCAGATTTAATGTCAGAGCTGGCAGATGATCTTCTTATTGATGTGGTTATTGCAAAAAAGAACTTAGAAGAGATCCGTTTAAGAAGCAATGCTCCCGTCCTGGCGCAAGTAGTGATTAAAAAAAAACTTCTTCCTGCTCTGGATAAAATAGATGAACTGCAAAAATTATTGGAATACCCGGAGATGCGAATTTCAAAAAAGCGTAGTGCGTAGTTCATTAAAGCATGATTTAAAATCGATGCAGTAAACAATGAAGAATCAATTAATCATAAAAATTCTGAACAACATCGCTGATATTCTGGAATTGCAGGATGTAGAATTTAAACCAGCAGCATATCGAAGAGCTGCCCAATCCGTCGAATCTCTTTCTGAAGATATTGCAGATATCTATGAACGCGGAGAATTGGAAGAAATCCCCGGCGTAGGAAAGAATATCGCCGAGAAGATTGCGGAGATCATTGAAACTGGAAAACTGAAATATTATGAACAACTGAAAAAGGAAGTTAAAGTTGATGTAGAAGGATTGAATGAGATACCTTCCCTTGGGCCTAAGAAAATAAAGATCCTATATAAGAAGTTAGGGGTAAAGGATGTTAAATATCTGGAAAAAGTATTGAAGCAGCATAAAGTGAGTGAATTGGAAGGGTTTGGTGAAAAAACAGAAGAAACCCTGTTACACGGGATTGAATGGCTGAAAAAACGGCCGGCACGTTTTCTCTATATCCATGCTCTCCCTATAGTGGAAACGATTACAGACCACTTGAAAAAGTATGATTTTGTGAAGAAAGTAGAAGCGGCCGGTTCTTATCGAAGAGGAAAAGAAACAGTTGGCGATCTAGATTTTTTAGCAGTATCTTCCCAGCCGGAGAAAGTTATGAAAGTGTTTACTTCTATGAAAGAAGTAACGGAAGTATTGGCTAAGGGCGATACTAAAAGTTCAGTGCGTTTGAGCAATGGGCTCCAGGTAGATTTGCGGGTAGTTCAAGAAAAGGAATTTGGTTCGGCTTTATTGTATTCTATTGGCAGTAAGGAACATAATATAGAGTTGCGGAAGTTAGCCTTAAAGAAAGGATTAACTTTAAGTGAATATGGTTTGTTTTCGTTAAAAAATAAAAAAAAGATAGCCGGCAGGACGCAGGAAGAGATTTATCAAAAACTTGGTTTACGTTTCATTGAGCCAATGTTACGGGAAAACCGGGGCGAGATTGAAGCAGCGCGACAGGGGAAACTGCCTGCTTTAATTAATACAAAAGATATTAAGGGGGTATTTCATAATCACACTGTCTGGAGCGATGGAAATAATTCTCTTTTAGAAATGGCTCAAAAAGCAGAAGGGTTAGGGCTTAAATTTATTTCTTTCAATGATCATTTCGGCCACATAGGGATTACTAATCCCCTGACCGAGAAGCGTTTGGGGAAATATATGCAAGAGATTGAAAAAGTACAGAAAAAAGTAGGCATTAAAGTTTTCAGCGGAGTGGAGATTGATATTTTGAAAGATGGCACCTTGCCGTTATCTGCAAAAAAACTGCGGGAGCTGGATGTGGTGGTGGCAGCGGTACACATGGCTATCAACATGAAGGAAAAAGAGATGACTAAACGTGTATGTGATGTTCTGAGCAATTATCCGGTAAATATCCTTGGGCATCCGCAAGATAGAAAATTACAGGAACGCGAACCTTTAGCGTTAAATTTAGACCAAGTTTTTGAAACTGCAAAAGAGCATAAAGTCTTTTTAGAGATCAATAGTTCTCCTAAGAGGATGGATCTGCCTGGTGAATTAGTTAAAGCAGGTTTAGACACCGGATGTAAGTTCGCGTTAAGCACCGATGCTCATGAGGCCTCGCATCTTGCGTTCTATCATCTGGGCGTGAACATGGCCAGAAGAGGATGGATTGAACAGAAACATCTACTTAACTGCTGGTCTTTGGGTAAAATTGAGAAAGCTCTGCAAGATAAGTAATTTACAAATTTTCCTCAAATTCTTCTGCGCATGATTTTGAGCAGAAGGCCAGTATTTCTCCATCAACCTCTTTTTCTAATCTGTTTTCTTCATTCACGGCGGAGCCGCATTCAGTACATTCGCCAACTTCTTCTTCATCTGAATATCCTTTCAAAAATCCTTCTTCAGATGTTTCCAATCCTTCTTCGAGAAGTTTTTCAGTACTGTTTTCGTCTTCGTCAAATGCATAGTTTTCCATTGCTTAAAGATTTCTTCGGGGTTGTTTTTAAAGATTATGCTGATGCCCTATATAGATTTCTTCTCTATTTTTCAAAACTAATTTTTAAAACAGCCATTTGGCAGCCGCTTTGAAGTAAATTATGGTTGGAAAGTCGATGACGGCCGTAATTGTTGAATGTAATCGAGGTACTACTATTAAATAAAAATAATTGAACTAAAAAATATGAACTAAAGAATAATAAGAATAATTTTAACAAAAATGAATTTTTTTAATAATAAATCCTTTCTCAATGATAATACCGCTTCAGCAAAATTCTCTTGATCCGATTAATTGACCTTTCCCAGGAAAAACCATAAGCAACTGTTTTTCTGGCGTTCTGGCCAAGACGTTCGCGCAATTCCCGATCCTTAAGAAGTTTGGTAATTTTTACAGATAACACGCTGGAACTATTTCTTGGAAAGAAAAGGCCATTGTGATCTTTGATGATGTAGCTTTTAATGAATCCAACTCTGGTAGCGATGACCGAAATACCGGTAGACATGGCTTCTAAAGTTGCGAGAGAAGTTGTTTCAGTCAAGCTGGGCATGACAAAGACGTCCATGGCTTTCAAGTAATCCTGTACGTTGTTTACAAATCCGGTAACTTTACAATTTTTAAGTTGTTTCAGTTCTTTGGTTTGCTTTTCCGGGCCATCGCCGACCATCAGCAAGGCGACATTATCTTGTTCTTCGATTTTCTGAAATGCTTCCAAGAGCAGGTCAGTATTTTTCTCCCGGGATATTCTTCCTACATAACCGATCACTTTTTTTTCTGGATTAAGATGTATTTTTTCTTTGCTGGCTCGCTTGTCCGTGGTAGGATTAAATAAGTCTATATCTACGCCCAATCTGGCCGTGGTGATTTCAGTTTTTAATCCTTGGTCCAGCAATTGTTCCTGCAATTCATGGTAAGGGACTAAAATCTCGTCACAGCGATTGTATAAGGCAATGGAAATTTTTTTAATGATGAAGGAAAATAGTTTTTTGAAAAATCCAGGAAAAAACTTTTCAAACAATTCCCAAGTAAGAGTGTGCGTGTAGAAAAATATTTTTTTATTATATCTACGTGCGTAATAAATACTAAGGTAACTGATCATGGCCGGCCCTTGGATAAAGACTAAATCTGCTTCCTTGATGGCAGTTTTAATCTTTTTAAGATTACTGGGGGATATTTTCAAATTAGCATAACCGGAAATTTTCCAGATTTTAGATACATCAATATAAGTTACTTTCTTTCCTTTGTGCGTTCCGTAATCAGGTACAAGAAGGGATATTTCAAAACTATCCTGCGCGCGTTTCATGAATTCTTCTATGAACTTTAAAGTTCCATCTACTTTTGGATAATAAGTGTCCGCTACTAACAGTAATTTTGGCTGGTTCATTTTATTCTGAAAAAATGTTCTCCAAATCTGGTGCGCATTTTAATACCATCTTTGATAGCTTTATACATCAAGAGGATGAAAGGATATAGAACCTGGATCTTCTGACTTTTGAATTCCCAGAGTGCTTTTAATTTCAGGGAAAATGTTTTGGTTACATCTACATACAGAGAAGGGTACTGGGTCTTGAAGGAAACCGGATTCCAAATAGAATAGATATAAACTTCTGGTTTATCTTTCAGTTCATTGTAAACTTCCAAAGTGATTTCATGGACGGCCCGATGGTCTGGATGCGGATCTTCATGACTGTGAGTGAATATCTTAGTGGGTCTTTCTTTCTCAATCATCTTAAGAAGGTTTTCTTTAAGATTCTTTTCTTTGTAATCGTCCAGGAATTTCCCTTCGTGTAAATCATAGAAGATAGAGCTGCATTTTAAAAGCTTAGAAGCATCTTTGGTCTCTTTGTAGCGCATCTTCTGGACAATTTTCTGCTTCAGCCAGGGGTGGGAAAGTTCTCCGTATGAGAAGACGACAGCCAGTACTTTATTCTTTTGCTGGGTATACTTGGCGATAGTGCCGCCTGCGCCGATCACAAAATCATCGGAATGAGCGCCAAAGACAATTATTTTTTCTTTTCTGGACATATATATTAGAGAAGAAGTATGGGTTTAAGAAGTTTTTGGAAGCCAAAACCCTTAAAAACAAGTTTATAATCCTTCACTTATGACTGCTACTAAAAAAGCTTTATCCAAACATTCCCGAGCTAAGAAATTACATTATCGGGAAGAGGACATCCGCTGGGCTACTCCTGAAACGGTAGCTGCGTATCGGGCAGAGCGGTTGAAGTGCAAAGTCATTGCTGATATCGGCTGTGGGATTGGCTTTCAGAGTTTTGCTTTTGCCAAAACCTGCAAGAAAGTTTATGCAGTTGAGATTGATAAAGAGAAAATTGCCCTGGCGGAAAAGAATGCCCAAGCGTTAGGAATTAAGAATATTGAATTCATTTTGGGAGATGCACTATCTGAAGCTGTCTTGAAGCAATTGCAGGAAGTCGAGATTGTCTTTTGTGATCCGGAGAGGCTGCCGGAAGAAAGTAAAAGGTCTGTTGGAACGATCAAGCCCAGCATTCCCGAACTGCTGAAGAAATATGGGGGTATTACTGAAAATATAGTAATTGAATTCCCGCCACAGATTACTGATATCCCTTTTGATTGTGAAAAAGAGTATGTATCTGTTGATGGTGCTTTGAATCGATTGAACTTATATTTTGGCAAATTAAGGAAATGTGAACGAAGCGCAGTAATTCTTCCCGGGAAAGAAAAATTATGTTCAGATGAAGAAGCGGCTTTAGAAGAGACAGAAGAGCTAGGTGAATATTTATATGAAGCTGATCCTGCCATAGTAAAAGCAAGTTTGCTGAACGAATTATCGCAGAACACTAAAACAGGATTATATCATTCTGGGAAAGCGGTTTTTTTTACCAGCGACAAAAAAGTAAAGAGTTCTTTTTTTAAGAATTCATTTAAAGTGATAGAAGTATGTAAGCAGGAAGAGCATGAAATTATTGCGGCTTTACATAAGCATGATGCCGGCAAGGTAATTTTACGTATTTCTGTAGATCCAAAAGAGTACTGGAATGTGCGAAAAAATATTGAGTCAAAACTTAAAGGAACAAAAACCTATGCGCTGATCCATATTGCTGATGCTGCGGTAATTGTTGAAAGAGCGTAACTATTTGAGAGAGCGTAAGCAGATGGAAAAATTTATTTTAAAATCCTGGCCGAAAGTCATAAAGTATGTATTTGGGCCTTTGGTACTGGTAATTCTTTTTTGGACTATTGGGTTTAAACAAATATGGTTATTGCTTACCGCGACTGAATTAAAATTTGTCGTACTAGCTTATCTTTTTTTCATAAGCTCAGTTTTTATCGCAGTGATAAATCTTTATCTCTTGTTTTATCCTATCCAAATAATAGACCCTAAGCGATTCTTACAGTACTTCTTTGCCAGCCGGATAACCTCGCTGATCTTTCCTGGAAGATTAGGTGAATTTTCTATCTCCTATTACTTGAAGGGTGAAAAAATTAATCTAGGTGAGGGTCTAGCAGCAGTTGTTACAGATAAATTGATTACTGTTTCTTGTTCGATGCTGCTGGGAATCATCGCAGTGTCTATGTTTATGAAAGGGCTGCATATCACTGCTTTCCTTTTGTACGTTTTTATCATGCTGATGCTCTTTGTGCTCTTGTTAAGTTCAAAATCAAGGGATTTTATCAAGAAATGGATCCTGCGAAAATATTCGCATCATTTTGCCGGGTTTAGTAAAACTCTTTTTTCTTATGAGCAGGAACATAAAGAAATGGTCATGATTAATGTATTTTTTACGTTAATGCGTATGATGATGCTTGCGCTTTCTGCCAAAGCCATGTTTTTAGCTTTGGGAACGGATATTCCTTTACTTACCTTGATATTAGTAAGCGGTCTGGAAACGCTGAGTAATTCTATTCCCTTGACCGTGAATGGATTAGGTATCAAGCAGGCGATAGGAGTGTATGTGTTTAGTGCGATGGGTGTCAGTCCAGCGATAACCGGAACCAGATATCTGTTAGGTTTTGTGATCGAGTATTCTTTTGGCTTTCTTTCCGTTTATTTTATTAAGGATGATTTGTTTGTGCATAAAGAAGAAAATACGGAAAAAAAGAGTAAATAATCAATTCATGCAACGCAATGAAATATTCTCTTTATTCCTTGCTGGGATATAAATACCCCGCTGCTCTGCAGCGATTGGTAAGGAATAATTGAAAATCCGTCTTGAGGATTTTCATTTTATTTTTGGTGTCTTAATCGAGGTCGTGAGTTATTGAATTTTTCGTGCGCGCTTACGCGCTTCCCCGACGCACCCCACGAGCGCGGCCGAGGTCGACGATAGGGTCGTTGTCGCAATAGAGGTCGAACCTATCTGCATGGATGTCGAACCAGACCGCCCGTTCAGGATTAGATTTTCTTTTTGCTGCATCTGGAGTCCAAATGTATGGCCTTTTCCCACTTACTTTCTGCAACATATTTGTTGTTTCTTCAACATCGTGCTGCAGGAAGTCTTGAAGCGCAGTCCGCCAGGCAGAATCTTTTATCAAATCATCAAGATAGCCATTTCCTTGCGGAAGATTACTCTTGCCATAATCTATTTTTCCCGCACATAAAGCATTTTCTCGCAAATCTTGCAATAAGCTTTGTAAAGCCGGATCGTGCCTTTCATCTAATTGTTTTATTGCTGCAACATATTCTCCGACAGTAGGAAGGCGCTTTCCCCTACCGGCAAAATAAGTTTCCCAGCCTTGTTGAGATTTTTTTATATATTTTCCATTCGCATCACGAACAGCTTTATCATCTAAAAAAAATTTATCTAAGGCGATGGATCCATCAAGAACTTTTTGTTCTGTTTTCACGGAATTATCGCCTACTCCGCTGTACCTTCGGTCTCTCCTAAGTTGCTCTATCCATGGACAGGTCTGCGCAAAATCAAAGCCTTCAAGAATTCTTTCCCCATTTCCTGCAACTCTTT
>CAYRMP010000053.1:0-8357 GCA_964425545.1 uncultured Methanosarcinales archaeon
ACTGCAACAACTTCCCTTACGCAGGGCGCTGTTATGGCCGTTAAAGCCTGGATTCCTGAGCCTGTTCCCATATCTAGAACTCGACCAGTAGCAAAACGGCGGACATATTTCTGTAATAAATATGAATCTTCAGCTGGCTGGTAGATATCCATATTCCTAAAAAAAAGTATCATTTTAGATAAATGTTGCTCTTTGAACCCAAAAAGTTAATAAATAAACAGAATGCCAGAGTCTAAGTTGGGCTCGTGGTCTAGCGGCTATGATGCTGCCCTTACATGTTCGGCTACGCAGAACACATCAAAACGCGCAGTCGTTTTAAGTGAGGCGGATGTCGCCGGTTCGAAAAGCAAGCAATCTATGCAAGTTCCTCAAGTGGGGCGTTCCTTCGGAAACCCCACGACGGAGCAAATTAGTTTGCGGCAATGAAAGTCCGGCCGGGCCCATCATTTTTTTATTAAGATGTTTAAGAATGTTCTTTCTTTTCTTCTGGACCGCCTTCTTTACTGTTATCACTAATATCAGAAACTTTATCGTGAGCTTTATCTTGAACTTTCTCTTGAACTTTCTCTTCCTTGGCGGGCTTTTTATTAGCAGTAAACTTTTCCTTCACATCGCCGCCTAATTTCTGCGCCCCTTTAGTTACTTTGACCGCCACCCCGCTTAATGTTCCTACTGCGGCAATGATAGCAGTAATGGCAACAGCATTATCTTTTAGCCAGACTAAAGGTGTTTGTTTTGGTTTTGTTGCATCTTCCAAGCGGTGGGTAATATCTTCAATTCCTGGTTCTGCTAGATCAACATTCAACTTTGCATCTTCTAAACGATTAGTTAGTATCTGCTGCTGAGCATCCTGCAGCTGCTTCTTAGTTGATTTGATAGTTTCAAACACTTCAGCGACCAGATAATTCTCTGCCTTTTTTTCGTAATACTTATCCTCCTGCACTTGCAGTTTCTTTTTTAACTCAATAAGTTTTAGTTCTAAATCTTCCTTGTTTATCTTCACCTGTTCAGCAACTGCAAAAGTAATTGGAAATATCTTTTCATCGATTTTAACGGAAGCGGCAACCTGGCCTTCTTTAAGCACATTAATTTTTACGGTAAGAGAATCCTGCTCTCCTGATTTTAGACGAGAAATGGTAGTAGAACTCAAATATTGTATCCCTTCACCAATCACCTTTGCTGAGATGTCTTTGATGGTATCCGTGCCTTCATTTGCCACCATAAAAGTAACTTGATTTTCTTTCAGCTGCAGAGAAGTGGGAAAATAAGAGGTGATATTTATTTTTGAATCATAAGAACTGACCACGATAGGAATTTGTTTAACAACACTTCCGCCTAAAGAAGCATCGGTAACCGTCAGTTTAACTACTGTGTCGCCCGCATTTTCAAAAACATAACTTGGATTCTGCTCAGTGGTATCAATTACCTCATCTTTATTAAAATCCCAGGCATATGTAAGCTGCTTATTGTCAGATATCCCCGAAACGCTGATTGTAAACTTAACTTGCAGCGGAGCAATTCCTGATGATGGCGCGGCAACAATAGAAACAGTAAACGGATCGTTAACAGTAATAGTAGCAGGAACTACGGTGCTGCCGCTTGCTGTAGTTACATCAGCAGTTGCAGTATATTTTCCCGCACCATAAATGTGCTTTGGTGAAAGTTCTGTGCTGTCTTCCTTCCCGTCGCCGTCAAAATCCCAGGAGACAGAGATGATTTCTTCCGAAGAGACTAAATCAAAAGATACTTCTAAAGGAGCTTTGCCAGAAGAAGGGACTGCATTCAGCGAAAGTGATTCTTCTGCAAAGGCGGAAGAAGCAACAATCATTAACAACGCCATCATTAAACCATATTTAATCAAAGATTCACTCATTTTTTTCACCACTTTGGATTCGGAGGTTTTCCCTTTTTAAAGATTATTATTCGCAAGAAGTTACTAAGTCAAAATTGAGACAAGTAACTACTCTTTACATTTTCTCTTTAAATTCCCTTCAAAACAATAAACATTTTTAAACCACTAAAAAATCCACCCATCCATGCAGGAAAAAATAATGGATTTGCTTTTGAACCAAGATGAGCTAAGCTGGAAAAAGATAATTTATGAGTTAGTAGAAAGCGAACAGATGGATCCGTGGGACATAGACGTTTCTCTTTTATCGCAAAAATTTATCCAGATTATCAAGGCCATGAAAGAGCACGAGTTTACTATCCCTGGAAAAGTTGTACTTGCAGCCGCAATCTTATTGAAAATCAAAGCAGCTCATTTGATTGAAAATGATATCCCCAATTTAGATAAGCTCATTAACCAAAATGAAGAAATTCCTGAAGATGAACTCTTTGAGGAGATGAGCCAACAGATGCGCAACTCCGGGTCACTTGCTCACCCGCAACTTATTCCCCGAAATCCGCAGCCGAGAAATAGAAAAGTTTCAGTGCATGATTTAGTTGATGCCTTGCAGAGAGCCATGGCTACTAAAAAAAGAATTTTGGTGCAGCAAAAGCCTACTGCTTACCCCTTCAATCCGCATAGAAAAATAGACATTCTTGATGTGATCAGAGATGTTTACCACAAAATCAATTATTATACAAACAAAGACAAAAATACTAAAATCACTTATGCTAGACTTCTGCCTCCAAAAGCCGGAAAACAGGAAAAAGTCTATACCTTCATGCCTTTGCTGCATCTGGAAAATGAACAGAAAATCGAAATGGAACAGAAAGAGCATTTTGATGAGATCGTGATTAGTTTAGTGAAAAAGGAGAAGAAAGCAGCATAGAACAGCAGAAGAAAAATGGCATTACCTGATATCACTGATCTGTTAGAAACTCGGGAAAATCAGAATGCTCCTGCTGCGGCAAACGCTGGTAATAACTTTTTTCTCGGAGAGGAGAGAAAAAACAATTCTCCGCAATCTTTTTAAAGCACTACTGTAATTTACACCCATTGAGTGATGGATGTTCTATTATAAATGAAATCAGACAAAATCGCTACCACAAAAAACATCAAGATACCGGAAGGTATCGTCGACCAAGTGATGGGGCAGGATGAAGCGGTAAGAATTATCAAGAAAGCTGCTTTACAGCGCCGGCATGTATTCCTGATCGGAGAACCGGGAACCGGCAAATCCATGCTGGGCATGGCCTTAGCAGAACTTCTTCCAAAATCCGATCTGAAAGATATCCTTGCTTATCCTAACCTTAACGATGAGAATAATCCCTATATCAAAACTTTAAACGCAGGAAAGGGGCGCGAAGAAGCTCAGAAATATTTGTTAGACGCCAATCAGTCTATGAAAAATAATAGTTTCATTTTGTTCATCATCGCTATTGTCACGTTTATCCTGCCTTGGTGGGTTCGATATTATTACAAATCAGACTTAATGTTTACTGCTTTCTTTTTAGGGGGCATGTTATTCTTAGCCGGATTCGCTATTACCCTCAACATGGGGCCCAGAATGTTCCAGACATCCAGATCCATCGCGCCAAAAGTAATTGTAGATAATCATAATAAAAAATTAGCGCCGTTCTATGACGCAACTGGCGCGCATGCCGGAGCATTGCTCGGCGATGTGCTTCATGATCCGTTCCAGTCAGGCGGATTAGGCACACCGGCAAATCAACGGGTAGTAGCTGGAATGATCCACAAAGCGCACAAAGGAGTTTTATTCATCGACGAGATTGCGACCTTGCATCCAAGAACCCAGCAAGAATTACTTTCCGCATTACAAGAAAAAAAATTCCCGATTACTGGACAATCTGAACGTTCCGCCGGAGCGATGGTAAGAACTGAACCGGTGCCCTGCGATTTTATTCTTGTTGCTGCCGGAAATATGGACACTATCAAAAACATGCATCCCGCATTACGTTCCCGAATTAGAGGATATGGATATGAAGTTTACATGAACGAAACCATGCCCGACACAAAAGAAAACCGCACCAAGATCGCCCGTTTTGTTGCTCAAGAGATTAAGAAAGAAGAAGGAAAAATACCTCACTTTGATCTTTCTGCCTTGAAAGCTATCGTAGAAGAAGCACGCCGGCGCGCTAACCGTAAAGGACATCTTACTTTACTATTGCGCGGATTAGGGGGATTAGTCCGAGCAGCCGGCGATTTAGCAAAAGAAGAAGGCTCAGAATTTGTTACCAAAGAACATGTCAAGAAAGCAAAAGTATTAGCTCGTCCTTTGGAGCAGCAAATTTCTGACCAATATATTGAACGAAAAAAAGAATACGAAGTAATCATGACCTCCGGCTCCAGGATCGGCCGAGTGAATGGTTTAGCAGTCATCGGAGGAAGTTCAGCCTATTCAGGAATTTTATTGCCTATTGAAGCAGAAGTCACCCCCGGCGGAAAAAAAGCAGAGATTATCGCTACCGGAAAATTAGGTGAAATTGCTAAGGAAGCAGTCAAAAATGTCTCTGCCATCATCCAGCGCCATTTCGGAGAAGACATCAAAGAAACTAAAGATATTTTCGTGCAATTCCTGCAGACCCATGAGGGAGTGGAAGGAGATTCAGCTTCCATTGCCGTTGCTACTGCTATTATATCTGCTCTCAAAGAGATCCCGATAAAACAAGAAGTAGCCATGACTGGATCCTTGTCGGTACGTGGGGAAGTTCTTCCAGTGGGAGGAGTTTCTTCTAAGGTAGAAGCAGCTATCGATGCCGGTATTAAAACCGTGATTGTACCTAAATCAAATCTGCAGGATATTGTCATTGATGAAGATAAGATATCTAAAGTCAAAATCATTCCCGTCGTAACCATTGAAGAAGTGCTCGAATATGCTTTAGACTGGAACGGCAACAAGAAGCTTAAAGAAAAGATTTTCAATGGGAAAAAATGAAAACATATAATTCAACTTACTTGATAAATTTGGAAGAAGACGTTGTCTTTAAAGCAGAATATGATCAATTGGAAGAAAGAGGAGGCGGGCTTTTTTGTTCCTTGCAAGGAGAATTTTTTGAAAAAGATGCACCGTATAAACCGCCGATGAAATATGAAATGCGAGATATCAGGGTGACTTCCCGAGATTTAGTTCAAATATTAACATCAGTTTACTATTTCTTGCAATTGCAAAGGCAAGTTAATTTTTAGTGAACTATCCTAATCAAACCAAAATATTTAAAAACCACCCCTTAATTAAAGCATAAATATGGCACGGTCAACAGAAAGATCTAAACGAAAAGCATCTGGCGGAAGATACCATTTCACCAGAGGCAAGAAGCGACAGGAATTAGCTGGATTTCAGGCTAACACTAAGTTAAGCCCAGAAAGAAAAGTAAAATCTGCTCGTGTACGCGGCGCAGGAGTAAAGTTCTCATTATTAGCAGCCAGCCACGTTAACGTTTGTGATAAGAAGGGAAAAGCTACTAAAGTAGAAATTCTGAATGTAGTAGGAAACCCTGCCAACCCGCATCTAGTAAGACGAAACATAATTACTAAAGGAGCAATTGTTGAAACCAAAATGGGAAAAGTAAGAGTTACTTCCCGTCCTGGACAAGAAGCTGCTTTGAATGGCGTTTTGGTACAATAAGAATTCTTTAAATTCAAAACATTTCTTACCACTGGACAAACCCCAATACCTTTTATTTTTCGAAAATTTTCTAGTTTAGAGCTTTCTCAATCTACCCACTCCCGCACATGAAAACTGACAACGATCAGTTTTCAGTGCTGAAATGTGATGGCCTACCCACTGGACAAGCACCAGACACTCTTTTTGTCCAGTGCATTAAGGCTTAATCTTTCAAAATTTTGCATTTTTAGAACGTCTAGGCCTCACATTTCATGCACTGGACAACCCCGGCTAGACTATATAAATAACCCCAAACATCAATTCTTTATCAAAACTGAGGTGATAGCCATGGTTGACTTAACCACAAAAACTATACAACATTTGTTTAATCGACAAGTGCAAGAACTTACCCACAGAACGATTATGTCAAAAGAAGACACATTTGATTATCAACTAAGCGGAGGATGGATACAATGAACAACGTCAGAGAAAGGATTATGTACCTTATGGAAAAATATGAAGAGCCGGCATCAAGACATGCTAAACAAACCTTCATTGATGAATTTGATTATTATGCTATTTCTTAAGATCAGACCATCTTACACCTCGCCACCCTTGCGGCCCTCACCCGGCCGCATTTTTTCTCTTTATTACAATCTAAGTAAATATTCCGTTGCTTGCAACAACAGATAGTAATATTCAAAAATCCGAACCAAAAATTGCTAATACTCCACAGCTTGCTGTGAAGTGAGCAAAGCGAACGAGGAGATAACAAGTCAAAGAAAACAGACCACTGGTGGAAAAAGCAGATTTTAGAATTTTCGTTTTATTTTTCTTCTACAAAGAATTATAAATTCTATCAAATATTCAAGGATATGCAAATTTTTACTAAAACCGAACTGCAATTGCGTTTTTCCGAGATAGCGGAACAAATCAATAATGGAGTTATTTTTATTTATCCAACTGATACTATTTATGGTATCGGCTGTAATGCACTTGACACGAAAGCAGTAGATAAAATAAGAATGCTTAAAAAACGCCAGAACAATCCTTTTTCAATTATTGCTCCTTCAAAAGAATGGATTACTGAGAATTGTATTGTTACAAAAGAAGGTAAAGAATGGATCAATAAGCTTCCGGGGCCTTACACCTTAATTTTAAAGTTGAAAAACAAAAATGCTATCGCCAAGAGCGTAAATCAAGGTGAAGAAACCGCCGGAGTACGTATTCCTAACCACTGGTTCAATGAGGTGGTGCGAAAGTTAGGTTTTCCCATTGTAACTACCTCTGCCAATCTTTCTGCAAAACCATTTATGACTTCTTTAGAAGATTTGGATTCGACAATTAAGAGAGGAGTAGATTTTATAATTTACGAAGGCGAAAAGAAAGGGCGGCCTTCTAAAATCATAAATTTAGTTAAAGGTAAGATCAAAGAAAGATGAATGGCAAAGAAAAATATACCTAAAATAATTAAAAATGTTGGTTTTGATTTTGATTGGGAATAACTCGCGACTACAAGTGCGGTTAGGAGACAGTAGGCGACCAAAATAAGCGAAAGTGCAACACTCAGTTGAGTTCTAAATGCGCACACTATTATTCGACTATCTTTGCATCACTATTTATAACCCATAATGCTTGATTATCTGTTAAAGGTACGACTTTGTACGGCGACTTTTTCTTAAATTTATCAATTATTGATTTTTCTTTCTTGTTATAATGGGGAGAAACAATTATATCGGTTAAATTTAGTCCTGTAAAATCAGTTAAGTTGACATCATTATTGTCAAAGGGGCTTGCAATAGAAGTGTCGGGACAGACTAAAATACTTCCCGCACTAACTCCAAAATAAAGTTTATCAGTTTTTACAAATTCAATAATCACCTTATTAAAACCTGTTTCTCTGACTTTTTTCAACAGATAAAATGTATTTCCGCCGCAAACATAAATAACATCAAAACCCCTTACTTCTTTAAATGATATAGGTTTATCCAAACCCGCTGTTTTTATGTTACTTTCGAGAATACCTAAACCAAGAAGTTCTCTTTTTGACTCGCCAACACACTTCAATTCTTCTTTATTTCTCGCAGCGGTAGGAACGAAAATAATCTTAATCTTAGAAACGGGTTTATTAATTATTTCCAAAAACAAATTAGTGATTTTTTTATTCGCAAGCCCAGTAGATGTTAGCAATAATTTTGTCATATTAAATATCTACCTCTTCTCCTTTCCCCAATCCAAAAAATTCTCCTTCTTCCGGTTGATGAAATACAATACCGTAAAGAAAGTTACTACTAAAATCGCAAAACCTATTTTACTTTTAGTATCAAAATAACGTATCGTTCCTCCAAAAGTAGCCGCAATGCCACCCATGAATAAGCCCATGGTCACGCTGTCCTGCAATTTAGGCAGGAATAATGCTAGTAATAAAATCCCTAAGTTGAACAGTGAGATGAACACATACTTTCTTCCTTCATAAGATAATTTTGCTTCTTCAAATTCTTCTTGCACCTGTTGGAATTCCTCGTTGCATTTACGCTGATTTTCATCAATAACTGCGCGTTCTGGAGTACTTAATTTATCGGGATTAGCTGGATAAGGATATTTGCCATAACAATCAGTATAAGGCCCATGATAATAAGCATTGGTTCCAGTATACTCTGGAAAAAACACATTTGCTCCTAAAAAAACCATGGGAACATACAACATAACAATCATTAATCCATATAGAAGTTTTGTCCAATTCATAGATCAGATAATGTTGAAGAAGTATTTAAGTTTTTGTTTTCAAACAGCTTAGTTGCAAGTTCCATCAACAACCCCTTACAAGCATATTATGGGTAAAAC
>CAYRMP010000054.1:0-8355 GCA_964425545.1 uncultured Methanosarcinales archaeon
CTAAATTGATGGAATCGGCAGACCCATCAAAGTTATACGCTCCTTTTCCGTCGTATCCACCAGTAGCACTCCAAGTTGCTCCTGTTATAGTTCCGTTGTTTCCATATCCAGAATAATCCCAAGCATTATTTGTGATGGTATTATTAATCCCTTCAAACGGCATGTTCACGACAGCAATCGGTACGCCATTGATCTTCCAATTGAAAATATTCTTGACAGAATCGCCGTCAAGGTCAGCAGTAGATAGGTTGTATGCAGTTAAGTTCTGGTTGGTATCGTTAGTAAGCGGATTCGTCGAATTCAGAACAACTTCGGAGATTGATGGAAGAGCTTTGAGCCATAGGTTATTATCGCTTCCATCTAATGCTTCTTGCTCTAACTTAACTTGTTCAGGTTCTTGAACATCTGGGAGCTTAGGGCGAGAACGGCCGCCACCACTACCAATGTATTTATCGAAAGGATTTACTTTTTTAAAAATGTCTATACTGGCTGATTCTTCAAAGGTAGCCTGCCCTAATTCACTACAAAATACCTTCCAATGATATGTGCCGGGAGAGGAGAACATTCTTGTATATTCATATAAGTAGGAGCGGAGATTAAATTCCATGTTTGTGAGATTAGAATATGTTCCATTGAACTCAAATTGTATTTGACAAAGAATATCAGAAGCAGTTATGATGGTGCCATTGGAATAAGAATAACGCGCATAAAAAGTGACTGGCTCGTCAACTATTATTGTCGAATTTCCACCTTGCATTTCAATTTGGTTATACAAGGTCAAACCACCCATCGTTTTATCCGTCGTTTTATTTTCGCCCTCTTCCAAAACAGTCAAGCCGGTTAAGGTTGGCGCAGGTCCGGTAAGAAGAATAATTACAGCGACAGAGAGCACCAATAATAAAGCAAAAAGAACTATCTGCGATGGAAGGATTTTCTTCCCAAAAATAGAATAACTAGAAAAATTACAATTATCCTTTCCCTCTTTTTTACTCATGGTGCACTTTATGCCAACATTGGCATCTCTTTTTTTTAATCTTTAAACACTTTACTTTAAGCTCTTACTTTATTCTTTATGATTATCATAATTATTATATATCAAGATGAAAGCCAAGGTATTTTGTCACCGCTTGGCATTCTTCATAGCGTGAATAATATTGAATATTTTTCTGTAGTTTCTTTGTCATTTGCGCATACTTGCGAAGCCTCTGTTTAGTTCCACCCAACTAAATTATCCCTGTCGCATTCCACTTTCTACTACTTTCTATTTCATTTATTTTATTATTTATAAAAATCTAAAAAAGAAAAAAAAAATTTACAACTTCTCTTCAAAACCCACACAACTTGTTTCCTTATTCTACATCAAGGAAGAAGTAGTATGTTTCTGGAGCGTTTGGATTGCTTACAGCTGCCAACAATTCGTAGTCAGTATCAGAAGAATCGTTTCTGAAATTTTTCTGGTTTGGCACAACTGGAACTCCAAATGCGAAGTCGCCTTCTGCTGCTGAATTACCATCTCTCAGCAGAGTGGTGTTATATAAAGCTGCACTTAAAGCTCCTTCTGAAGTATGTGCATTCAATCCAGTTGAAGGTGCTGCAGCAACGCCGGAAATAAGTTGTGATCCAGCATAGGTGCTTGCAGCTGAATCCCCATCTGCTGCGGCGAAGCCGAAAGCTGCGTCAACTTCTCCTACAGTAGCAGCTTGCAATGCAGTAAAGTCAAAAGCACTGTCTTGTGCGGCTATTACACTCTTAATCTGTGCATTAGCAGCATTACCGAAGCTGTACAAGATATCGGAAGCGATACCAATTCTTAAAGCTGCGGAGACGGAACCAAAGTAACCTGCCCACTTACTCGTGGTTCTGGTACTGCTTAAGTTAACATTGGTTACGTTACCTGCCTGTGCTAGAGCACTCTGTGCAGAAACATCCGTTAACCTTCCACTTGCTCCTAGGGCAACAGATGCTCCTTCTACCGAGTTACTCACATCCACCGCAGTTGCTAATGATGCTAACATCATCAACATTACGGCGGACAATACTAAAACTAAACTTCTATTTTTCATTTATTGTTCACCTCTGTTTTCTATATAACCATATCATCCTCACCCCACCAAACATCTTGGAGCTTTTTCAAACATAACTAACATCATTAATATTAATCACGCCATTAATATTAGTTATATCTGTGATAATACAGACATATGTTCTAGAACTTAAATCATAACTATTTATAAAAATTTACTGTCATCCTAAAATAGATACAATTTTGACTTAAAGATACACCCCAAAGTTACTTTTTATAATAGTAACAAAAAACTGAGCTTACTTCCAAAAATTGATAGTGCCCAAAAGAGGACACTGTAAAGTTATGAGCAGGTGGCTCGGCCAAATTGTATTTTCGAAGCTAAGCCATTGCTCGCAAATAGTTAAGATCAAAAAATCTTCGAATAAGCTGACGATATTCAGTCAGATTCACAAAGAATTTTTTGCTGAGAAAATCGGCCCGCCACCTGCTCTGCCGATTAGTTTACAGTGTCCAAAAGAGTAATCTTTAAATATCATTTTTGTTTTCCTCCTCACAATGGCACAAGCTAGCATTACTGTAAAGGAAACGTATGTTAGCTTTTTCTCTGCTTTTTATTATTTTAACCGATAAATGGATTCGCGTGCCAGACGATCCTGGTTTTCTGCGGTTCCATAAAAAAAGTGTAGAGATAAGGCCATGAAAGTTTGATGGAGGCATGAAATTATGTTGGAAGAAATAGATAAAAAGAATATGTTGATGGAGTCTGAACGAGGAACAGACAAAAAACCTGAATGGAAAGAATATCCGCTAGTTGCAAGAGAGGGTAGAGAAGAATATCGTGGAAATCTTAAAACTATTACTTTTGCCGTTAATAAAACAGAAGTTGGAACAGAAAAACCTCTTATCATTGCCGGACCATGTGCGGTGCATTCCCGAGAGCAAATGGTAGAAAGTGCCAAAAGCGGAAAGGAAGCGGGTATAGATATGTTACGAGGAGGCGCCTATAAGCCCAGAACATCTCCTTATTCGTTTCAAGGATTGGGTTTAGAAGCGCTTGAATTTCTTGCCGAGGCGCGTGAAATTACTGGGCTCCCCATTGTAACAGAAGTAATGGATCAGCATAAAGTAGAAGAAGTTGGCAATTATGCTGACATTCTCCAGATTGGCGCACGCAATATGCAGAATTATGCTTTGTTGCGGGATGCAGGACAATATGCTGCTGAGCATGGCAAAGGAGTCTTACTTAAAACTGGTTTCTTGCCCAAATTGAAGGAAGTTCTTTGTGCTGCCGAATATTTGGCGATAGAATACGACAGAATAGGAAAATTACCTAAAATAATACTTTGCGAACGTGGAATAAATAACCAGTGTAACGGCATGAGGAATGTCCCGCGACCGGAATTTTTATTAGAATTGCGCCAAGCAACTTATCTTCCTGTCATTGGAGATCCTAGCCATTCTTCTGGTAGACGCGATGTGGTTCCGCAGACAGGGATACAATATCTTGAAGCTGCTGCCAATGGTTTGCTGATTGACACGATTAGTGATACTCAAAAACCACAGATAAATGGGATAGAAGTATGTGATTACGATCAGGGAATGAGGGATTCTGTATTTAAGAGCTTCATGAAAAATATTGAAAAATTGAGAGTGCCACAAGAATGGCCATACAGAAACATCAGGAAGGAATAGCAATAGAACATCAACCGTTGTACGTTTTTGACGAGATAGTATTTGTTCTTAATAATAATTATCTATTCTATTACCAAATAAAAATAATAAACTTGGGTGCTGCTTCCTGCTGATTTATTTACTGGTACTATTAGCTCGTAGTCTACCAGCGATTGATTCAGAAAATTCCTCTTGCCAACATTAACATCAACCCCAAAGGCAAAATCTCCGGTTGAAGTTGGACTTGCAATATCGGTAAAAATGCCGCTTTTGTAAAAGCTTTGATTTAATCCTCCTGCGGCATTGTATGCGTTCAAAGCTATGGTTGGTACATTGGTTACATGTGCTACGATGGCGCTATCGCCAAATATTGATGAAGTTGAATCGCTGTCGTTAGTATTAAATTTCCAAATCGCATCAACATCGGCAACTGCGGCAGCGCGAAGAGAACCAAAATCAAAACTATTTCCGGGGCTGGCAAAAACTGACTTTATTTCATCTTTAGAAGCCCCAAAACCAAAGATAAATTCATCCGTGATTCCCAAAGCAACAGTTGAAGAAACCTCGCCAAAGTAACCCTGCCATTTACTAGTCTTTACTACTGCGGTTACGTTAAGTTCTTTTTTACTGCCCCCTTGCACGGTATTGGAAATCGAATTAGTTTCATTCAAAGCTCCAGAACTATTTCCTATTTGTACCTGTGCCCCTATAACTGAAGAAGGAGGCGCTATCAGGCTTATAGGTATTTGTAAGGCTTTAAAAAAGGTTGTCTGAGTACTATTAAAGTTGTTTCTGGTATCGTTGGCAATAAATCGGACAGCATATTGCCCATGCAATTGTGGTATAGCAAAGCTGCTGTTGTATTTTGTGCCAAGAGAGGGAAATAAGGTAATATTCTGCTGAGTACCATTAGGGAAAGTAATGCTGGCAAAAACAAAAGAGACTGCAATGTTATCAGTCACGTTAGCAGCGATCTTTATAGTTGTAGTTTCGTTGAAAGAACTGCCCGAGGTCGGTATGAGAGCAGTAACTTGTGGTGGACTATCATCTACAATCGCAAAGATGGTTGTTTCCGTGGCATTGATGTTGCCGAAGGTATCATTGGCAATAATGCGCACAGAGTAAATGCCTGTTTCATCCGTTTGCAAAAATATGCCGTCATAAATAGTATTATTATCTGTATCCGTCAAGGGAAGCTGAATGATACTTAAATTAGGCAGCGATAGCTCTGCGAACACCGTGCCTACTTTTATATCATCAGTAACGTTTGCGGAAATAGTGATGATGGTGGAAAGGTTAAACTCGCTGCCTGCTGCTGGTAGCACATTGATGACTTTGGGAGGATTTTGTTCTATGACCTGAAAAAATGTTCGGCTTAGTTCAACATCTTTTGAATTGGTAAGAACTAAAGTCCACGTTCCCGGCGTATTAAAGATGGCGGTAGTCACCTGGTCCGTTGCTTGTTTTGAGTTATCAACATCCGTAAGATTGCTCGTGCGCACAGTAGTTCCATTAGCATCAATCCAAATAAAGAAGACTGTATTCACGTCCGATAAACTATAAGCAGTGGTATAGACAATATCCCCTAAGGCAAACACTGTGTCTTGTTGGGTGCGGGCTGAATCATTATATATTATTAATATTCGCGCAGTTACATTGTCAAGCGCCTTCGCTGTTGCTGACGACGCTGAGGCAAAACCATTAACGGTGACTAAATTGTTGTCTGGTTCCTTGGCAGTGGTGGGTACAGAAATTTTTACAAGAATTTTAGTAGAACCGCCCTGTCCGCTTAATACTCCGGTATCCGGTTTTGAATCAAAGTCGGTATCAGAGAGCAGAGTGAAACGGTCTGTTTGATAAAACGCCATTGGCCATGCCCGTGTGCTGGAAAGATTAAGGTCGATAGTATCTGAAAAATTCTGGTTGTTAAATACTTCATGTTCAAAGAATGAAAAAAAACCAATACCAATGTCCCGGATATAATTGGGAGTAATTTCAATCGGCCCGGTGATGGTTGTTTTATCAGCAACTGACGCTGATATTGATGGAGTAGATGAAACTTTTGCGGTAATGGTAGTCGTATCTATGATGCCAAGAGCCACATTGCCTATTTTTAGCTGGACGGTTATATTAACTTCCTTGCCCGGAGTGACGTTGCCGATATCGACTTTTGAATTGGCATTGGTATCGGTTAAAGGTGTCCCATTAGCATAAAACAACGATATCAAAAATCCTTGGTTAGAGTTGGTGGTAATGTCAATGAATTCTGATGTTGCTAAATTACTTACAACTGTATGTCGATAGCTGATAATGGTGTTGTTGGCAGCGCGGCCGGAACGTGTTGGAAAAATAGTGATATCACCCAGCTTGGTAGTATCAAGCGAAGAATCAGTCGCTCCCGAAGAAGCGGTGGCGATGATGGTAGTTTTTTCTTCTTTTGATCCAGAAGGAACATTTCCAATGGAAATATTTGCACGAATGGTCACCATTTGATCTGGCGCAACAAGGCCGATATCAACTTTCCCGTTTCCATTAGTGTCGGTCAGGAGCGTTCCATTGGCAAAACTGAAAGTGACATTAAAACCCAGGGTAGAACTAAAATTCAGGTCAATCAATTCATTACTGTTCCCAAAATTAGTTATGGTGTGGCTGTAGGTTTTGGTAGAAAATGCTTTTGCCTGCCCGCTATTATCCGGAACAATATCTATATCTGAGATTCTGGTGCTGAAATTACCCATGTTATCTTCTATTTGGGAGGGGAGATTAATTCCGGAACCTTCGGCGGAAGAGATGTGCAGTTTTATAGGAGATCCAGGAGTAACATTTAGTTTTTGCCAGGGAATTCTCACCTCTACGTCAATCCGATCGGGATTGCCTCCTTGGATGTGCTGTTCGATAGTCTGTTCATCAGTAAATGTTCCCGGCTCATCCACGCCATCGCCAGTTATGATATCAGCAGAGCCAACAGGAACATATCTCGAAATAAAAAGATCATATTGCTGACTGTTTCCATTCCACGTTATCCTTGCTAATTTATCAGTTGAGTTCAGGTAGCCGTCATCGTTAAGGTCAAAATACACCAGCAACGCCGGCGTTGACGGAGGGCCCGATATTCGCCTGAAATAGGTAAAAAAATAAGTCTCATTCCAAGTATAGGCGAACTTAGTCAAATCTCTGGCAGAATTCCCTACTTGTTGTACATCAAGGTCAGTAGAGCCGGAAATTCCATCGGCAATAACATTATTAGCAGAACTTAAAACCGCATCCCAGTCGCTCATGTTGCCATCAATGGTAATATCCCTTAACACTATCTTGCTGCTTCCTTCGCCGAAAGCCGGATCGCCGGGAAATACTTTTTGAGTATAAATCTCGCCGGGAACGAGATCATTACGTATGCGCAGCCACTGCCCGAAGCAGCGGTCTTCTTCAAAATCAAAAAAACTGCATTTGTAAAGTTCAGGGCCGTCGGCTACCGCAGTATAAATGATATGATCATACCGCGCCCCTAATAAAGGGTTGAATGAAAAAAGCTGGTTATAGTTGATTCTGGAATCAAGCGGAGAGATACTCTTGCCGTTTTGATCAAATTCAAGAAGCTCATCAATATCTTTATCAATGACCACATTAACAAAAGTTATGTTGATAACAGGGCCCTTTAGCAAGTAAGTAATAGTTATATCGTATATTCCAGGCGGTATTCTTTTCGCATTTAAAGGGTATACAGTATCAAAAAATTTGTTACTGCCGCTGATGGTAATGGTAGCAAGAAGAGGTAGACCATGTCTATCTTTAATCTTCCCGTTTATATTTACCAACTGCTCAGGGAGAGGTTTTTTAGACAAGTACTTGCTTTCTTCAACAACACGAAAAAATGATTTTTCACGCGCCGCATTTCCAGAGGCATCGGTAGCTGTTACTATTAAATCATACCGTCCAGTTAATTCCGGAAGAGTAAATGCAGCAGTGTACATTCCTCTTTCTGCCTTGGTTAAAACAAATTGGTTAGAATCACCATTGGGATAGGTAACGGAAGCGGTGGCTGTATCGACAGCAACATTATCTTCTATATAAAAAACAAAATTAATGGTTTCGGAAACTTTAAATTCAGAATTCGCTGCTGGAAATAGTATAAAAATAGCCGGGGCAGAAAGATCCTTATTGTTAGGATACTTTATGATTTCTCCATCTACCTTGCCTTGATCATTTGAAGAATTTTCACCTGCTCCTGAAACATCTTTTCCAGTAATTACTTCAGCTAGATATGAAATAGCACCCGTAAATCTACCTGATTCCACCAAAAAGAGAGCAGTATTAATAAGAATCAGCATAATGATGATTACTAGCAACCGTTTATTTTTTTTATCCAAAAAAGCCACTCCCTTTTAATATGGTAAGAAAGAGCGTTTTGAAGTTTTTAATTATATCTTTATTCTAGTAATCTTAATATAAAATAGCGGTTAGAACTTTAAAGAACCACTGTGGCATTTCCCGCCTCTAATACCGCAACTTTGAGGCTAAAATTTTTTGCTTCCTTCCCTTTTAGTAAAAAAAATAAAAAATAGTCCCAGCTCCGGGACGAAAGCTTTATATTTCTTTCTTATTTACCTAACTTCGCCATTTTGACCTAGCTGACACTATTTTTGGCGCATATCCCTTTT
>CAYRMP010000055.1:0-8337 GCA_964425545.1 uncultured Methanosarcinales archaeon
TCAATAGTTGTTGATTTTCTTGTGTCAAAAATTCCTTTTTTCAAAGTTCTCTAAACTAAGAGCCTATCTCAGAAGGCGTTTAGCAGCCTAAGGTCGAACACCTTCGACTTTGACAGTGAGGGCGTTGCGAGGGGTTACTCCCTACGGGAACGCAGCATCTCGATGTCGGCAGCTATGTGTTCGAAGCTGCTAAACACCCTCCAGCTTTCCCTGGGGAGATAGGTTCTAAGAAGGATAATAGTATTGTCTAAGAAAAATAAGAAGAATAAAGATACTTAACTCAGAACTCTCGCCCGTAAATCAAATGTTTCAGCCTTTACAATCCGCACTTTGATTTTATCACCAAACTTAAAATCTCCTTCTACAATTATTTGTTTGTAGGAATCGTTTCTGCCGATCCACTGCCTTGGTTCCCGGCCTTTTTCATCAATAATTATTTCGCCTTCCCAATCCAGCCAGCGCTCATTCTGCAGCTTGGAAATATTATGAAAAATATCAGTAAGCACCCGAGAACGGTGCTTGACCACTTCGCCGGGCAGTTCTTCCAAGTCAGCAGCCGGCGTCTCCTTCCTAGGCCAGAAGCGGGAAATGTTAATGGAATCAGGCGTGGTTTTTCGCACCACTTCAAGAGTTCCCCAGTAATGATCCTCAGTTTCCGCAGGATAACCGACAATGATATCAGTCATGATATTTATTTCAGGGATTTCTCTCTTGAACAGATAAATAGTTTGCAGATATTCTTCAACAGTATAATGTCTGCGCATCGCCTTCAAGGTTTCATCATGGCCGGCCTGTAAAGGAAGATGTAAAAATTTGAAAATCTTAGGATTTTTGTATAATTCTACCAGCTTAGTTCCAATCTTGGGTATATGATCTGGATTTCCCATGCCGATACGTATCTTAAAATCTCCGGGAATCTTTACTAACTGTTCCAGCAAGGCCGGTAAATCTGTACCGATATCAAAACCATAGCAGAAGGTATCTTGAGAAGTCAGCCAAATCTCTTTCACACCTTCTGAGACTGCTTTTTTTGCCACTTCCACAATTTCCGCTATAGGGTAAGATACTAAATATCCCCGCGCTTTTTTAGTTTTACAGAAAGTGCAAGCTCCTAAACAGCCCCTATTGATAGGAAGAATTTCTATTATGGGGTTTTTCCTTACCCGAGGCAAATTTAACGGCGGCATTTCATCATTATTGAGCAGCTGCAAAACATTATCATGTAATGCTTCTTCTACCACCTGAACAATATTATGGATCTGCTTAGTGCCTATCAAAGAATAATCTTTTAATCTTTTCTTATCTGCCTGAGGGATACAGCCGGCGACAATCGCAATCTTGTAGGGGTGTTCTTTCTTGAACTGTTCTAGTTGACTAAAAAAAGAATTTTCACTGGGAGTCTTTACGGTGCAAGTATTAAATATCACCACATCGGCTGTTTCTATCGTTTCCACTAATTCGAATTTTGCCTGCCTGAGCAAGCCGGCCATCTGTTCAGAATCGGCCTGGTTAGCTGCGCATCCTGAAGTTAGGACATGAAAGGTAGTCATGGCTTCTTTTTTAGCTCCTTATTTTAAAAATGTTATCCAACAATTCGAAGTAAGAATATCTATTCATTATCAACAAGTTGATTTTTATTCATTAAGCCGATCTTCAATACTTTCATAATTAATAATATTGTTCTGACTTTTTTCCATGTGCTTTGCAGTTTTATAAACGATGGTCCCATCACTTAATTTTATGCCGTACATCGGAACTTTATGTCCTCCGTTCTGAAGAATATAAGCATCAGGCACATTATCCCCATTCAAATCTTTTCCTAGCGAAACTATTTCCGTGGGCGCATCATTCCAATTGTAACAATAAGCATACGCCCCACCTGCGCCAGCAATGATAAACGCGGCTAATGCTCCCCATTTTTTAATATTTTTTGTCTTAGTTTCTAATCTTGAGTTGTAAATTATTTCCATTAGTTCTATTGTTTCTTTATCTCGTTGTTTTTGTTCAAGAGTCTGTTGTCGAGTAGATTTTAATCTGTACCCCGGATCATTGTCTACTACTAACCTTAACCCCCGCCCATCATTATTTTTATTATGATAATTAGCCATATTAGAACCCTAATCTCTTTAAAATATTATCAGCATCAAATTCTTCCAAATCTTCATACCTCTGTCCAGTGCCTAAAAATAGAATTGGTTTCTTAATGGTGTATGAGATGGATAATGGCGCGCCGCCTTTTTCATCCACGTCTGCTTTAGTCAGGATAGCTCCGTCCATTTCGACCAGATCATTGAATTTCTTGGCCTGCTCGATACAATCGTTCCCAGTAATGCTTTCTCCGACAAAAATCTTCAGATCCGGCTTTGCTACCCTCATAATCTTATCTAACTCCTGCATCAAATTAGTGTTAGAATGCAACCGCCCTGCCGTGTCCAGCAACACTACTTTAATCTTATTCTTTTCAGCGTATTTGATAGCATCAAAAGCAACTGCCGCCGCATCCGCGCCATAATCGTGCTTGATTATTTTTACACCCAGTTTGTCAGCATGCTCTTCTAATTGCTGAATAGCTGCTGCTCTGAAGGTATCACAGGCAGCCAATACTACTGACAATTTATTTTCCAGGAAGTAATGCGCCAGTTTAGCAATGGAAGTAGTTTTTCCGGTTCCGTTAATACCGAAGAAAGCGATTACCAAAGGTTTATCTTTCTGCCGTGCTTCTTTAAGCAGATCTATCTTTTCAAAAGAAAGAATTTCCGTCAAGGTCTGTTTCAAGGTGTCTTCTATCTTCTTTGAAACATCTCTGGGCAAAGGTTTGTCTACTAATTCTTTTTTCAAGTCTTCTTTTATCTTTTCTATCACTTCAACCGAAACATTATTCTCTAATAAGGTTAATTCTAATTCCCAAAATAATTCTTCGAACTTTTCAGCAGAAATATGTTTTGTAGTTAATGAAGTTTTGACTTTGCTGAAAAAAGATTCTTTCTCTTCTGCCGGTTCTTCAGATAGTTCTTCTTTGAATTCTGTCTTTTCTACTTCTGCCTTTTCTTTTTCTATCTTCTCTTCTTCTAAATTTTCTGCCTCTAAACGGTCTGCTTTTACCTTTTCTGCTTTTTTCTTTTCAACTGCTGTTTCTTTTTCTTCTTTCTTTTCTTCTTCCTTTTTACCAAATATCTTTTGGAAAAATGTTTTTTTTCCTGGCAGTTCTTCTGCTTTATCTTCAGGGATTGTTTCTTCAACCAGCTCTGTTTTTTTTGGTTTTACTTCTTCTTTTGCCGCTAGGAGGTCTTTCTTTTTTGCTTCCTTAACTTCTTTTTTTGTTTTTTGTTTATCTGTTTTTTCCTTCCCTTTCTTTTGCTTCGGTTTAACTGGTTTTTCTTTAACTTCTTTTTTATCTTGAACTTTTTTTTCTTCAATAGGTCTCTCAATAGGTTTTTCTTCTGCAGCTTTTTCTACGACGGCTTCTTCTTCTGCCTTCTTAGAGAAGACCGATACTGCCTGTTTCAGTTTTTCTTTAAGTTTTCCGAACATTATTCTGCAGCCTCGCCGGATTCCTGGTATAACTTGCGCCCTTGCTCATGCAGCTGCTGAAGAACACTTTCCGCTTCAGCAATATTCTCAGTGATCTTTTCTTTTTGCTCTTCCAAGAGCTTGATCACTTCAGGGATAGTTTTCTCTACGGCCGCTTCAGAGCCGACGTTGATGGTTAATTTTTTATTGTCTTTCAATTCTGCTTTAAAGAAGATCCCGTTGGCGATCGGGGCAAGAATTTCTGTGTTTAGGGTAGTTTTTTGCAGTTCGGTCAATGCTTCTAAAGAAATATTCAGCTCTTGATTCTGTATCTGTAATTGTTCTACATACTCAGTAATTTGCTCTACCTGCTGCTGCAATAACTGTAATTGCATGTACTTATCTTCAATCTGTTTCTCATCCGCCATGGTTACAACTTAAGTTTTAACTGTTCCAAGAAATTCTTATATAACTTCAGGCTCTTCAAAAAAGGAAGATCCGGATCATCAGATTTACTGAGAAAAGGGGCATTGCTGATAAGAAATCCTTGATCATCTTTCTTGACATGGTTTAGCTCTTTTTCTACTAAAATCTTCAATACTGATTTTTCTTCCTTGGTTAAAGTTATCATGGGGAGCTAAAGAAAGAGGGGTTTTATAAAGCTTTTTGTTAAGAAATTAGACTTATAGTAAGTAATAAAGGTGATCCGTAATTCCAATCCCTTTCCAAAGAGTTAAGTGTAAATCGTTGTGTTCTGTCCATATTTTTCTTACCGGCCCCCGTATTCTTCCTTGAAGAGAGTGAGATGGTTGTAATTCCGGATGACGGAAAGGCGGTTCTGTATGTACATTAACTTCTCTTTCCCGCAGATTAAGATTATCACACCAGGCATCAACATAAGAACGATAATCACCTAATATTTTAAAAGAATCCATGCCTTGAAAATAATTAGATTTAAAATCATAGGTTGCTGAAACAACGGGGACACACATCAATAATTCACGGGGAGAAATCTGCTTTTCCCATCGTGGTTTGAATTTTTTCGGGTGGGCAATAATTGCTTCCAATTGATATTTTCCTTCTCTGCCTATCCTTCGGTGGAAAAATTCTATCTCTCCCTGCGCCAGATTTCTCCCGATAACATCTATAAACTCGGCATAGGAAGACAAATTAGGTGCTACATAATTGATATATTTGTACAATTCTTTTTGGAAAAATGACATGTTAAAGAATTAAATTTTAGTCTTATTTATGAATCTTTGCGTTGATTAATTGAATGTCTAAGAAAAAAGACTTTACCTGTCTAACGTCTGTTTTAATTTCTTAAAATCAGTTTCCATTACTTTTCTAAGTTCTGGATAACGCAGGGCTGCAGAAGGGTGGTAAGTCACAAAGTATTTTTGCGCTTTTTTTTCAATAAATTTTCCGTGTAATTTTTTTACGGAAGTTTCATTAGTTAAAGCCTTCAAAGCAACTGCGCCCACTAGGACGATTAGCTTTGGTTTTATAATCTCAATCTGCTTATCCAGCCACAGTTCTTTACACCATTTTATTTCGCTGGTCTTTGGCATCCTATTTTGCGGCGGGCGATGTTTCACGACGTTGGTAAGAAAAACCTGTTTTCTATCTAATCCAGCTAATTCAAACATCTGGTCCAAATATTTTCCTGCTCTGCCTGCAAAAGGCAGTCCGCAGCGATCTTCTTCCTCACCTGGCGCTTCACCAATGACCATGATTTTTGCATCTTTAGCACCGTCGCCGGGAACAGCTAAGGTAGTTCCTTTCCATAATGGACAGGCAGTACATTTACGGACATCTTCTGCCAAGGAAAATAAAGTAGCCATGATTACAGCAGCTCCGATAATTTTTGAATATTCTTATTCGCAACATGAGTATATATCTGGGTGGTTTGTAAATTTTTATGCCCCAGCAGAGATTGGATAGAACGAATGTCCGCTCCGCCTTCTAATAGATGCGTGGCAAAAGAATGGCGCAAGGTGTGCGGAGTTACCTTTTTTGTGATCCCTGCTTTTTCAGCTGCTTGGCGAACAATCATCTGGATGCTTCGCTGATTATATTTTTTGCCTAAGTTTGAATTAAATACTAATCCCTCTGTTTGCGGATGAAAATCCTGAATGAACTTTTTTAGCTTTTCATGCAAAAATACTGCTCTTTCTTTTTCTCCTTTGGTTACTTTCAGATGAATCATGCCTCGTTCAAAATCAAAATCTTCCCATTGAACATTAACTAATTCGTTTAGACGCATCCCAGTATAATACAAAAGCATCAAGACCAAACGATGCTTGAGGTTGAAAGTTACATCAAAAAGACTTTTTACTTCTTCTTTATTGAGAACAGCAGGAAGTTTACTGGATCTTTTCGCTAAAGGAAGCATCTCATCCAACTTCTGATGCAGCACTTGCTCATGAAAGAACTTCAAGGCAAAATAGACTGAACGCATAGTCGAGCGGCTGTTAGCGGTATATCCTAACAAAAATTCTCTGGTGGATTTTTCCGATGCAAGAAAATTCTTAACTACCGATAGATATGCTTTCTCAGTACGGGGAGAAAGCCTTCTTAAACGCAACTCTTCAGACATCTTCACCAGATACGGCTGAAAATCTTCCATAACTTGAAAAATAACTAACAGTTAATAAAAACTTCGCTTTTCATTGCTAACCTCCTATTAAACGCAATTAAAACTGCGCCTAATAGGTGTTAGGCGCAATTCAAAAAAGGATTATTTATTGATGAGCCCCGCCAAAAAGTATTTAATGTACAAGATAATAACAAAAGTATGAGAATAGGCTTTGTATCAGATATTCACGAAGACATAAAACGCCTTAAAGAAGCGTTCGCAATTTTACGCAAGCAAAAATGTGATGAGATTGTTTGTCTTGGGGATTTCACGGGCTATAGCGTGCCGTATTATGGTTTTTTGTGGTCCAGAAATGCCCACGAAGTTATCGAAATGCTCAAAAAGAATTGTGATTTTACTGTTGTCGGCAATCACGATTTATTTGCAATCAGGAAGCTGCCTAAAAATAAAGCAGGCTTTCCGTATCCTAAAAACTGGTATTCGCTGGATTATCAAACAAGAAAAAAACTATCAAAAGATAAAGTTTATCTCTATGAATACAACGAACTGCCTGCTTTATTAAGCAAAGAAGATAAAAAATTTATACGGCAACTTCCTGAGTATGTTGTAAAAAAGTATGGTGATTTGAAAATTATTTTTTCGCATTATGCTTTTCCGGATTTAGTTGGCACGACAACATTTGAGCCAAAAACGGCAAAAGACGCACAAAAACATTTTGAGTTTATGGAAAAGCATGGTTGTACTTTGGGCATTTCTGGACACGATCATAAAGAGGGCATGATGATTTTTACTAAAAATAACGCCCGTGAAATCCCTTTCAATAAAACCGTAAAACTAACAAACAATCCGACATGGCTTCATGGACCAGGTGTCGTAAATGGCAGTTTTGCGAACGGCGTTTTATGTCTTGATACTGAAAAAATGGAGATTGTTGCTATTCCTTTGAAAACTAAGAAGCACATAACACCCGAGTGGAGAAAACTTTAGTTGGCGGGGCTCAATTATTTGTAAATCCTTTTTTGAACTCTTCGCCCGCCCTTCGGGACGCTGCGCTCGGGCTCGGTGCTTCGCACGCGCCTAACAGCGGCTAAGCGGTTCGCTCGGTTGCACCTCGCTCACCCATATTTGCCACCGGTCGCCCTTCGGGCATATTCTACCAGTGGCAAACATCGCTTAGCCGCGGACGTTATACAAAATTTTCTTTGAGTTATGATGATAAGAACGGGGCACTAACAAACAGATTTATTTCTAAGAGGGCAAAAAATAGAACGTAAAAAACTAAGATTGGGGCTCTCTCTTTAATGAAAAAATAAAATCTAATGGGGGCAATCTCAAGAATTATACCTCTTCAATTTTGGTTATTACTTCTCTAACTTTATGTTCTATATTTCTTCTAACATCTTCTTCTGAGAAATTAAGCAAATCATTTGTTGCTAAATCGTATATAAAGTTAGAGAGTGGCATTTTTAAAAGAACAACATTCCTTGGAAATGAGCTTTTGTACAATTCTGTGTGCCTGTCATGAACTATCCAGTCTAAAGTTGTTTTTGATGGATCCTGTTGGCATATATCATTTCCCCATTTTACAGAAGAGACTGTTGGAATACCAGCATTAAGAAAGCACGCTTGAAGTACCCTACCTGCTTCTTTATTATCTACTCTATTTTTGAATGGAGCATGTTCACACAATTTTCCTTCTACAATCAACACACTTTTCGGCTTTACTCTAACTTTCTGTAGAATATCATTTACATGTTGGCACATATCTTCTTGATAATTTCTAGTTACTGATTCATAATCTTCATCTGCTTTTCTAAGAGCTTCCAAATTTCTTTCACGAGGAGGCCATGGATTGAGTTCTTCATAGATTGCATGTTCATATTTTTCAAGTTCTTCTTGGTATTCTCTTGGTTTCACCAATCGTGAATCTTCACGAACCATCTGATAAAAAATCTGATTAAAAAGATTGTCTAAACTTATCCTGCTACGATCAAGAGAACCTCCCCGTGCATATCGGCATGTATCATCACTTATGACTAAGTTATAATCTGGTAAACCAACTTCATTCTCTTTCAACCAGTGTTCTATTTCATCAATAGGAGTACCGCTAGGAAAAGCCTGATTTATATCAAACCCTGCGCCAACTTTTTCCATTAATGTCTCTCTAATGGAATCCATATATTTATCAAAGAGATTATTCCTTCGGTAGATTAATGCTGCTTTCATTT
>CAYRMP010000056.1:0-8142 GCA_964425545.1 uncultured Methanosarcinales archaeon
GCCTGATGGGCTTCTGTGAAGCGAAAGGCATCAAGCTGAACTTCAAAGAGCTGGGTGTCAATGGCTTGTATGGATACAGCCAGGGAGGACAGATTGTGGTATCTTCCCAGGACAGCGTCAACACGAAAGTGAATACGCTGGTGCATGAGATAGCGCATGAGCTTCTCCATCAGACTGGAGAAGGGAAAATGCTGTCAAAACAGCAGAAAGAGATTCAGGCGGAAGGGACGGCTTACGTTGTGTGTAAGCACTTTGGTTTGGAAACGAAGAGCTTTACGTACTTGGCTTTATACGAAGCTGATTCCCAGCAGATTCTGGAGAACTTAGAAGCAATTGCCAAAGCTTCAAAGGAGGTGATTGAGGTTTTAATTTTTAGATGTAAGATGTGTATATAAAAAATTGGGGAACAATCACTCTATCCATTATTTCAAACACGGAGGAGCGCTTTAATAATGAAAGTAAAATGATTGTTCCTTTTACTTTACCCTTCGTTACTCTTCACTGAAGATATGGGCCGTACTTCTTCTTATCGCTTGTCAAGGAAACGTGGATTCCTTTGTTTTTCTTCTGACGAAGAATAACTCCATCATCTACCAATTCCTCGTAGTCTTTCAGTACTTCCTTCCTATCGGGGTGATTCCTCAAAAATCGGAGGAAACTTTGCTCAGGCTTGTGCGCACCGCCGATGAAGCCCTTGTTCTTCAGCTTCCGAACAAGAAGGGGTTTGTGGTTTTGTTTCATAATAACACCTCAGCCCCATCTTTTCGTGACTGCTATCTATGTGAGAATGTGCCTTTTTATTTTTTGCAATATACTTATTATAAAACATATACACTATTTTGGACAATGTGTCAAATAAAATGGAAAGTGATATAAACAAGTAATACTTTCTTTTCAAAAGAGTAAATAAAAAAGATAGGTGGTTTAGTATGGTGTTAGTTGTTATAAGAGGTGATAGAGTTCCAGGGGGTGTGTTGTAATGATAACTAAAGCTAGAACTCTTTTTACAGAAGTTCTTGGAGAAAATGCAAAAATAAAGGTGATAGAGTTTTTTGTTGAGAATAGAGAGTTGGATTTTGGAGTTGCTGATGTTGCAGAAGAGACAGAACTTAGTAGACAAGCAGTGTATAATGTAATTGAGGAACTCACTAAAAAAAGCATAATACAAAAGTCTAGACAACTACAGAATAAACAATTCTACAAACTTAATGAGAAGTCCAAGGTAGTAAAACAACTTGAAGCTCTGTTTGATCAGATTTTAATTGCTTCTTAAAAATTCCTTGTCATCAAAGATCTTTTTCTTTTAATTTTGTGAGGCCTAGGTAGAGCAAGCTCACCAATTATCATAGTATATTTAACATCATCTATCTTGATTGTAAAGAACTGAAATCCCAAGATAGGTGAAAGAATAAGATAAATTGAAAGTATTGAAGAAGTAACCCCAGTGTATACTAAGTAAAATGTACTAAAAATCCAGAATAAATCTTTAAAATCAGGATGTTTTGAAATGTTCTTCTTATATAACTTGTGCCATTTGTAAAGAGTATAAAATAGGCTGATCACAAGACCTATACTTGATAAGTTATTAACTACTTCTTGCAACATAGAACCCTAATACTCCTCCAGCAATTAACCCAATTAATGGTAATAAATTTGCCAATTGTGGCGATATGTTAATACTTACATAATTGACTATTTGATTCAATCCAAATATAGAATTACCAATGAGTGCTCCACCTAGAGTACCAATGAAGATAATAGTTGATTTTTTCACAGCTTCATCACCTTTATTTTGATCACTTAATACACATCATCTTTTTCATCTACAAATCTTGTCAATGTTCCTTTAATTTTAGATTTGCTCATAAGATTGTATTCTAAAATCTCTTCTGTTGTTGCCCCTTTGTCAGACATGGAATAAAACGTTTTTTCCCCAAGCAAGACATATTTCCATTCGCAACCCATTCTTTTCTCTTCATCCAAATCATTAATCTTATTTTTCCAATCAATTGTTGCATTATGTTTTGATTGAACATTTGGGCTATTAACGTCTTTTTCAGCTTTTGTTTCGACAATATACATTATATCTCCAATTTTAACCATAAAATCAGGGAAATAATGGGCTAATAAGCCATCCTCTCGTATATACAAAATATTTGCAAAATTATGCGCATGTTCACTAATTTTAACAAATCTTTCGACTTTTGTATCTCTATCAACAAATTCAATAAATGATCTTTCAAATCCTCCCTTGTTGCTAGGAAAAGGGATCTTATGGTAAATAGACTTTGATACTCTCACACAATATTCTTCTCTGCCTTTTATTTCAGAAACTTCTGAGAAATATCTCTTTACTATTTTTGCTTCGTTGATGTCTAATCTATTTTGTAAATCATAAATACTCTTACTTATGTTTCTGATAATGTGCTCTGTTATTCTGGATTCAGTTAGTAACAAAATTCTCCAATTATTATCTTGAAGAGGATCAAATTCTTCATTAAACAATCTGTGTCTTATGTATTTATCCGCTAATTGGGCTATTTGTGCAGAATTTATCTGCATCACTGGGAAAGATTTCGTATTTCTAGCTGAGACTTTTACGGGAATTGCCGAAACAACATTTACTAATTTTGAAATAAAAGAATTGTAATTTTTAGCATTAAATAAATCTGCGGTAACAGTATATTCTCCAAACCGAGTTTTGACAGTCAATTCCTCAGCATAAAATGTATCTCCTTCTTTTTTAGGGATTATTTTCCTTAGTCTATCTAGCGGAGTGGGAAAGAGCTCTAATTCATCAATAGATAATTCTCCAACCTCAATAAATTCTTCTTTATCGTGGATTATTATCGGCCAAAATAGATCGTAGTCTGCATAACCTTCTTTTAATGGAATATTAATTAAATCTCCTACAACCCTATCTTTTTGCGGATTCTTTTCTACTTTTCCAATCGCATCTCCTAATACTCTTTCGTAAAATTCAATAAATGCAGGGTGTTCTATAATACTTAGAATATCTAACCAGTTATCTGGCTCTTGCTTTTTTAACAAGAGTTTTTCTCTATTCTCATCCTTGATTTCAGCATATTCTGGCTCTCTCCACATTAATCTTAATCCTCTTCCGATAACCTGTTCTAGTAAGATATATGATGTGCTTGATCTTAAAGGTACAACAACACAAATATTGCTTACATCAAATCCTTCCCTTAACATTAAAACTGAAACAATAACCTTCGGGTTTGCGTGCTTATCAAGATTGAATAATTTTTGTTTTATCTGCTCCCATTCTTCCGTCTTTACTTCCCCTTTTTTATTTGAATGTATTTCCATTATTTCTTCGTCTGAGTATCCTTCTTGTTTCAGAAATTGAGTTACATAAGGCACAACAATGGTGTCCTCACAAACAATGAGCATTTTTGGATGTTTATTTTTATCAAAATTAGTAAAACCTTCCTCAAGAATTTTGAGCTTGCTTAATCCTGCTCTCAGCATTACTTTTTGTCCATCAGATAAACTCTTGACATCTTTTCCTTCTCTTTCAGCTTTAAATTCCAAAGGCAAAGCGGCTAATTCTTTTCGTTTATCTATTGCAACTGTTTTTACTAAACCTTGCTTAATTGCGTCTCTCAACTCAAAATTCGCGATGATGTGGGGGAAATAATGTATCTGTCTTTTTTGCCCGCTTCCCGTCACATTATAAGGGGTTGCAGAAAAATCGACTTGGATGAACTTATCTTTCTTTTGTTTTTGAAGATGATTTAATGCCTTTTGCCATTTCTTTTCTAATACTTCATCAGCCTGCTTCCATTCCCCTAAGTGGTGAGCTTCATCGTTAAAGACAACAATATCTTTTAAATTAGCAAGATAATCTAGTTGTTTTCCTTTGAAATACTTATTATCTAAAACGTCTAAACTGTGCCCTGCCGACGTACCTGGTCTTATAGGGAATTCTTTACTTACAGCAACAGAGGGGTTTTCCAATGGGCTTATTTCTTCTTCGTATTCTTCATCCTCAACAAGAAGATGCCAATTAGTTATGGCGATTAAACCATCACCTGTAATTTTTTTTCCAATTTCATCCTTTTTACAAACAGCAGATTGAACAAAATTGAAAATTTCATCTCTGTACGATTCAGGAATAAAGAGGTCTTCGAACATTTTTAAATCAGAAGTTTCTGCATCTCTTTGGCTGTTCTCCTGAACTTTTCCAAGATAAGCATCTAATAGTCTTTCGTACACAATTAAACCTGGTGCTACAAATAAGAAATTCTTAGAATAAGTTCCAGTTGATTCATCTTCATTTTTTGCATTTAGATACTGCCAGATTAATAAAGCGTGCATAACCCAAGTCTTACCTGTTCCTGTGGCCATTTTAATGCAATATTTGGGGTGAGAATACTTGCCTTTTTGCATATCTATCAAATCCATTTCTGCAAGTAATTTAGGATTAATCGTCATGTAAATATCTTGGACATTTTTTAATTTCAAAACCTCGTGGATATAAATAGAGTTAAGGATTGATTGCCATTGGCCTTTATGAAAATTAAAGTTTCTTAAATCAGAGAAACTTCCTTCTGGATCCCAAAATCTAAGTAAATCCTTTGTAATAGGGGTTACTTTATCCAGAAATCCTCCTTTTTCCCATTCTGCCTTTACAACCTCTGTAATTGCTTGGGCTAACTTTAAAGGAATGTCTCTTGTTCCAAGATGTGTTGATTGTACCATTTTTATTCTTTCTTTTTTTTGTGTGTTTTGTTTACTCTTTTCGAGAGTTCATCCATAACATAAAGAATGTTCATTATTTGTTCTGCCAGGTTCAAAATATCTTCCGCATCTTCTTTTGTTACTTCAGTATGATTAGGATGTGCAGCATCATTTCCCACCCATCTGGAAGAATGTGCCCAGCTCTGGATTTGATTCGTAATAATTCCTTTATCTTTAAGTTCATCTATCTGTTTTTCAAGATTTTTATTTACATCTGCTCCCTTTTCTATACATGCTTGCTGTATTGCTCTTCTACACATCACGGCACAAGCACGATATGCAACAACACTTAAACATCTCTTTGCTTCATCTAAATCTTCCCTTACTTTTTCGTGTATTAACTCATTAGTTTTTGTTGGAAGTGGAAAGGGGTAAATGTTATCTACTGAAAAAACCCCTTGGTTTGTTTTTTTACCTTTCATCAAAACACAATCTTTACACCTCGGACATTGTGCTATCGCCCAAACAATATCATTATTTCCATAGTAATTATACAAATAATTTTCTAATCTTCCCCCATGTTCAGACGTTCCAACCCATGCAAACGTAACATTCATTCCACAGTAAGGGCATACAGCATCTATATGATTAGAAAAAGCCATTGTAACTACTTGACCTCTTGAACAGCCACACTTTCAAAGCCAAAAACATCAACTGCTTTAACACACACCTTTCTTTTTCCTTTCACTTTTGGAACATCCAACTTTGCTTTTTGAACGACTCTGTACGGGTCTGCATCATTATCAGTATTCTGTCTATAATCTTGCCATTTGCTTCTGAATGTTTCCCTATCATAATCAGGGTCGATGCTCCAATATTCTATTAGGGCAAGAGGATCTTTCCCCATAACTTCCTCTAGTTTTTCTTTATTCTTCTGATCTAATGGTAGTGCATCTGGGGAAAGTAATGTATAATTATCTAATTCAACTTCAATAACATCATTTTCTTTTCCTTGCTTTAGTTTTACTGGCTTAATTGTTAAATATTGTAACGATGAAAACTTTATTTTTCCAGATTTAATCAATTTTTCATAACTTGCTTTTGTTTTCAATTGGTCTAATAAATCAGGAGGAATAACCAAAACTTCCAATCTATCATCTTTGATATTTTCTAAAACCTTTCCAATATCTGTAACAAAATTCCATCCTAAAACAACAACCTTATCCCATCCGCCCATAAACCCAGCTCTCAATTCTTGGGCTTTCTTCAATGTATTATAACCAGTCATTTTTGAAGGAGAATCTACAACAATAAGAGTTTTAGTTCTCTTATCATAACCTAAATTGTTTGGTACTCCTTCTTGCAATGGAAATGGCAATGCCCCATACAGATTGATAATAACATGAGACAAATCTCCAATAGTTCTAAAAGTTGATTTTTCGAATTGTTCTTTTTGATAGTCACCTATTGATTGATATAAAAATGGTTTTGCATCTTGGTCAATTAACCGTTTTCTCATAACCATACAAGCAGGTTTTCCTAAATCAGACATCACCCATTTTCTACCTAGCTTTTCTGCAACTGCACCAGTTGTTCCAGAACCAGCAAAGAAGTCTGCGACTATTGAATTTTCGTTCGAAGAAGCAGAAATAATTCTTTCCATTAATTTTGAAGGTTTTTGAGTTCCATATCCGATATTTTCAGCGCCTTGCAAGGAAGTAATATCGGTCCAAACATCCCTACATCTGACTCCTTCTCCAATATATTGTTTTCTTCTAGGTACTTTGCCTCTTTCAACGATTAATATACCATCATTAATCCATTTTTTTGCCGTCTCAATAGGCATTCTATATCCATTTTTTGGTGGAATTTCCCCATATCCTAAATCATAAAAAAGTCCACCGCCACCAGGGTTATCAACGGCAATTAATTGGTAATGCCCCTTATCATCTTTATTGCGGTATAAATTTTTACTCGTTTCACTATACTCTTGAAATATATCATTCCAAATATTTTTTTTGGATGACTTGGAATAGAAAAGAATGGTGTCATGCGATTTTATGAACTTGGTGTTTTTAGCAGAAGTGTCGCCAATTGCTCCTTGCCAGATTATCTCATTAACAAAATTATCTTTCCCAAAAATTTCATCTAAAACAACTTTAACATAATGTCCAACATGCCAATCAATATGAACATAAATACTTCCTTGGTCAGAAAGTAGCTCCCTTATTAAGATCAATCTTGGAACCATCATCTCTAAATACGAAACAGTACCATCTTTCCACGTATCTGAATAAGCATGTTGTTCAATGACAGTAGGCATTGCTTCGATATCAGTTCCAGGAAGTTGAATTTTAGTTCTGTAATCTGCTTTTGAATCAAATGGTGGGTCTATGTAAATTAAATCAATTTTACTCCTCATTGACGGCATCCCTGTTTGAGAATCTCCTGCTAAAAGTGCTTGTAAAGCCAAAAGATTATCTCCATAGATTAATCTATTTAACCATTCCTTTTTTACATCGTCTTTAACTGATTGTCCTGTGAAAGAAAAAAGACCACCTTTTGCTTTAGTTGGTAGAACCAATTCATTTGTTTGTAAGGTGATTTTATTCTTTTTAGAGAGATTATCTAATATTCTTTCGGCTTCCTTTTTTCCCCTTTCAATAATCTTAGGTAATTCTGTAATTAATGACTTTGTCACTTTAAAATATCCCTCCTAATCCAAGCTTAACCCTATTTTGATGAGTAACATATAAGCCAGCCATAGTTATGTTTGTAGTAATTTTCTTTGGTTCTTTATATCTTTTTATATCATTAAGAATTAAAATTATTGCTGGCTTTTCTTCTCTACCATTGCAGTAAAGCTTAAACTCTTCTTCTGTAAGCATTATCTTTTGTTTATACTTTCTTAGTATATCTTGATATGTTAGAAAATTTATATCCTTAATTGTAGCTTCACCAACCACATTTTTTGTTCCGCCCGATTGATAAAGCCACAGTTTCATTCCATTTTTAAGACCAAATTTAAGCTTTTTTGTTGCCCTAAATGCGGGATATTTAATAAAAATACTTTTACCCTCAGATAATATTCTATCTATTATCCTCGTAGGAAGAGCCTGAATTACTCCTAATATTTCGTTTTCTCTGTTTAGCATTCTATTCCAACCATCTTTTCTATTTTCTCCACAATCCAAACCATCGCTTCGGTATCTCTTTCACAATACTTCAAAAGGTCTTCTCTGGTTTTTTTCTTAGCTTCAGCAGTCATCTTGCCAAAAGTCATGTCCAGATAAGCAATAGAAGCGCAATCACCATCTTTAATATTTAAATCCTCATAGCCGTCACCCACTAGAGCAGGCAATACTTTCTTAATGGAAGCAGAACCTTTCTGTTTGGGATTGTAGTACTGGAACTTCTTGAACGGCTCATGCAGATCAA
>CAYRMP010000057.1:0-3987 GCA_964425545.1 uncultured Methanosarcinales archaeon
CACTCCTTAGAACACTTAGGATAATAGAAAGTATATAAACTCTGCCCGGGGTTGTCCAGTGCGTCTAGTGGTTATTGAGTTTACAGCAATAGAGCTTAAAACAAGATAATTTTTGGAGAGTGTCTGTTCTGAGATTTTGTCCAGTGGGTTGGAGAGTGGATGGGGAGGGGGGCAGGTTTATTCATTTTTTATAGAATACTTAAAATTCTCGCCTTTAGCTTCCAATTTTCTTTTTATTTCTAAATAAGAATTATATCTTTTTTGATTATCTAAAGATTCTTCTCTTTCAAGAATGGTTTCATTTACTAAATCAAATTCTTTTAAAATTTGCTTATTTTTCATTAAGGTAATACGGTCTAAAATAAATTGCATCTGCTGTGGCTTATATTCTTTAACTTCCCACCATATTTTTTTAATTTTTTCATTATCAAAATTATTATTTTTTCTGGCTAATAACAATGTTGAATGCCATAATTCTTCATCATAAGTAGTACACTTAGAAAGTAAAAACTGATTAGTTACTTTTTCTAATTCAAGTTTCATCTCCCTTAGAGGTTTTGGTGGAATAATTTCTACTGCAATTGCATTTCTCCCATCATTAGTAGAAAAGAACGTGTAATTACCTGTTCCAACTAAGTTTCCTTTCTCATGAATAGATTTTGCATATTTGAAGATAACTTTCTCAACCATATTGATTAGTGATCTTTGGAAAATTGCTTTAATAGGACCTGCAATAGTTATATGAGGAACAAAATGATAATTATACTTGCCAACAGCAAATCCATATTTTATATGTTTGTATTGATCTAAAAAATATTGCCGAGGATATCCTGAAAATCTATATTCTAATAAATAGGAATCCATTTTACAAATTCAAAATAGTTGGTTGATATAAATATTACTACGTTTTTACTCGTATCGTAAAGCATCCACCGGTTTCAGCTTCGAGGCCTGATACGCAGGCAATATCCCAGAAAGCATGCCAACCACAAAGGCAAAAACTAATCCCAACACTAATACTGAATATTCTACCTGGATTACTAACGGAAATCCTGCTTCTTTGGCGATAGGTCCAATGACTAAAGCCATGCCGGTTCCTAAAGCCGTACCCAATACTCCCCCAACCAACCCAATCAATCCTGCTTCTATCAAAAATATCTGCAGTACATCGCTGTTACGTGCGCCAATAGACTTCATAATACCTATTTCCTTAGTTCGCTCCATCACGGAAGTGTACATCGAATTCATAATTCCAATCGCGCCGACTAACAAGGAAACTGCGGCAATTCCAACCAATATTATCTGCATTACTCCGAGAATCTGATTAATCTGTTCTAATATTTGAGAAGCAGTGACCACTTCAAAATTCGTATCCCCCCTCTTACGTTTCAATTCTTTTTCTATTTTTTCCTGAAGCATCGGAATATCAGAGGTGTATTTCACTTGAGCAATGATGGTATCAACTTTATCTGGTTCATGAAATATTTCCCGCGCTATTTCTAAAGGAATACTTATCTGGTTATCATCTTGGTTATTTCCGATTTCTTCTACAATGCCGACTATCTTAAACTCAACTTTATTTATCTGGATTTTATTGCCTACACCTATTTCTTTAGAAAACATCTTTTCTGCTACCCGTGAACCGATAACCGCAACATACTTTTCGCCTGCTTGGATGGTCCTTCCTTCCTGCATTTCAACGCCCGTATCGATAAAAAAATCTTCATATTTTTCTGCCGGCAGACCGTTAATCAAAGTAAAACCAGTTTCTTCTTTATACTTTACCTCTGCACTGCGAAAAATGCCGGGTGTGACGTATTTAAAACCTGAGATTTTCTCAATTGTTTCCACATCTTCCATAGTCAAGCCATTAGATAACGTCCCCGGGCCTTGAAATCCTTTTCCAGAAATAAAAATTCTATTTGCTCCAAAGGTTTCAAATTGCTGCTGCAAAGTGTTTTCTAAACTTCTGGACATAGTGATTAAAGAAATAATCGCTGCTACTCCAATGATAATTCCTATTACAGTCAGCCAGGAACGAAGTTTACGATGGCGGATGCTATTTACCGCCATTAAAAAATAATCAAAGCGCATTTTTCTTCTTTTTCCTTCTGCGATAGAAAAATATCGCTGCCAGCAATAATCCTACTCCTACTAGGGGTGACAGTAAACTTTGCTTTTTCACTAAACCAAGCTGTTTTGCTTCCTCTTCCGTGTAAACTGGAATTTTTATCAGCTTTGATTCATGGAACAGGTTGTTAGCAGCATCGCGGTATTCCAATTCTAGGTTCAGAATAGGATCTTTTGTGAGAGGCACTAAAGTAAATTCTTCGGTTTCAAAATCGCCGATATCTACCTCGCCGATGTACAGGGCGCTGGGAGAAAAGATTTCGTAGAGCGGGCTTTCTTTAAGGGTTATTTTCAGATTCTTCACCTGTGCTAAGCCGTCATTAACAAATTTCAAAGTAACTTTGCCGTTGTCATTTACTTTCACTAGTTCTGATTTTTCCAAGAGCAGATCTAAATGAGCTTTGGCAGCTACTTCTATACTGATAAGAGAAGTTTTACTTGCTTCACCATAACTTATCGCTACGGGAATTTTGTATACCAAAGGTTCGGCGTTGGGCAAGGCTTTTACTCTAAAAGTAATTTTTTCTTCGTCTCCATCATTAATCTCATCAATGATTTTTTCATTTGAAGAACCGACAGGAACAAAAGGAACCGTGCTTAAGTCCAGAGTCACCAGAACATTTTCAATATCTTGATCACCAACATTTTCAAGTGTTAAATCAATACTGATTTCACTTCCTGGAATAACTGTCTGCGGTGAGAGTGTGAATGAGCTGACTGCTATCTGCGCGCTTGCCGCGGGAATTACCACCATTGCTAAAAGCAACAGGGATATTAATTTTATTACTGCTTTCATTTCTTTCCGACAGGAAAGATTGAAAATTGTTTCAATTTTCATTTTATCCTCCTAGATGCGATTTTGAATTGTCTATAATTTTTCCATCCTTCAATTTAATTATTTTATTTGCTAGTTTAGTCAAATCTGGATTGTGAGTAACTAAGATAATGGTCTTGCCTTGCTTGTTCAAGTCTTTAAGCAATTTCATAATCTCTTCCCCGGTTTTAGTATCTAAATTTCCAGTTGGTTCATCTGCTAAAATTATTTCTGGATCATTTACTAAAGCTCTGGCAATAGCGACGCGTTGCCTTTGACCGCCAGACAATTGATTGGGAAGATGATGCATACGATTGGCCAAGCCGACTTGTTCTAACAATTTTTGCGCTTTGGTTTTCCTAACGCTTCTGGAAACATTTTGGAACATCATCGGTAAAGCTACATTATCCAAAGCATTTAAACTAGGAATCAAGTTAAAGGTCTGAAAGATAAAACCTATTTGCTTTCCGCGCACTTGCGCTAAATCACTTTCTGACAGATTTTGGATATTATGTTTTCCCAGAAAGATGTCCCCTTTAGTGGCCGTATCAAGACAGCCTACTAGATTCATGGCAGTACTTTTTCCCGAACCACTTGGACCTATTAGCGCAACAAAATCGCCTTGATCGATGCTAAGCGAGATGCCGTTTACGGCAGAAACTTCTACGCCATCCAAGCGATATATTTTGTGTACATCTTGAAGTTTGATTAAAGGAGCCATTCTGCTTTAATATTTAAGAACATCATTTATAAATGTTTGGGAAGATAACTATCTGGGAGTAGTTAACTTATTTTTCTAGTATTACTTCTTCCTTGGGAAAGCGTACTTTTGCCATTTTTGCAATAGCATCGTCTTCTGTCCTGTAGCCTAAAGCGCAAATGACTGCTGCTGTAGCCTGTTCTTTTTTGAGATTAAGGATTTCAATTTTTGCTTTCACATTAATGATATATTCAATTCTATAATTTTTTATGGTTACACCTGCAAAAATGGTATACCCTTTTTTCTGGCTGGGAATATTTAGTACGATTATGGCATATTTTAT
>CAYRMP010000057.1:3997-5650 GCA_964425545.1 uncultured Methanosarcinales archaeon
GACAGGCATCAATCTTTTTTAAGGCAGCCGCTTCCAAAAGCATCCCTAAAGCAAGATACACTTGCTTCTTGCTCCATTCAACTCTTTTTTCTTCCGTCATTTTGGCCATAGCTCCAGCCATTTCGTCCTGATAACCCTTTAGAGATTCGACAGAAACTTTGCGGGTTTCTGCAATGTGTTTGACAAATTTCTTGACAAAGTTTTCATTAACATCGGTGCGCGCGCATAAAACTATGAAGTTCGAAGCGTCGGTAATCTGCGGCTGATTCCAGGCAGCTTCCCGTAATTTTGCACGCAAATCTTTGTTTTTTATTACCAGGAATTTCCAGGGCTGCAAACCGTAAGAACTAGGCGCCAGCCGCAACACTTCTAACAGCTCATCAAAATCCTTAGTTGAAATTTTTTTAGTCGGATTAAATTTCTTAGTTGCATATCTCCATTCTAATGATTTTATTATGTCTGTCATTTTTTAAGCTCCAAAACCAAATCTTGTTTCAAGATCGATTCATTTACAATAATTACAATATTTGCAAAGAGAGTACCTATTTAAAAATATCATCCATAATTTCTGCTTGTTGTATACTTTCTCCTAATAATTTCTTCAAATCCAACTTTTCCAACTCTCCTTTCATTTCTTCTGGATTTGATTTTGTAGACGGCCGTTTTGGCCCCAGCAAACAGCACAATTCCGGACCTTTGGAAATATCGTATGTTCCTATTTTTTTTGCTATCTCGATCGTTTCCTGTTTGTCAAAAGTTAAAATAGGCCTAAGCACTTCTAAAGAAAGATTTTTGGTAATAGAAGTCATGTTGCTGAGTGTTTGGCTTGATACTTGAGCTAAATTCTCGCCAGTGATGAGAAAAAGAGCACCTTCCCCTTGGGCAATCATTTCTGCTGTTTTAAACATAGCAATCTTAGAAAGTATAAAGTAGTCGCGGTGTTCGCATTTAGTTACTAACTCCTTCAGCACCGGCGTAAATGGGATCAAATACAATTTTTTTAATCCCAACACTTTTACCAGTTCCTTAACTTTTTCTATTTCTTTCTCATCGGTCAAAGGCTGCTGATGGAAATGCACGGCAATAATATCTAGCTGACTTTGAAGAAGATGAATAGCTACCGGGCTATCGATGCCCCCGGATAATAATGCGATGGCTTTTTGCATGAAGATAAAATTCAGAAGTTCTTTTATAAGATTTGTGCGTAAAATAACTAATAGCAAAATGTTTAAATCTTATATATGTTTGATACGAACATGACTGTTAAGATTACCTATTTCGTTCATGGAACCACTACTGATAATGAAAAAGAAATTTCTTCTGGCTGGCATGATGTTGAACTTTCTAAATTAGGTATAAAACAATCCATCGAGTTGAAAGATAAGATCAAAAATAAACATTTTGACGTGGTTTTTTGTTCCGATTTGAAAAGAGCCGTTGAATCGGCAAGGTTGACTTTTGGTAAATCAGTAAAGATTCTTAAAGATGAAAGGTTAAGAGAGTGCAATTATGGAAAGTTTAATGCCAAACCGTCACGAATCGTTGAACCCCTGCAAGAACAGAATATTAAAAAGAAATTTCCCCGCGGCGAGAGCTACGAAGATGTTACAAGAAGAATTATCGGGAACAGAATCTAAAATTGCTTACGCAAGA
>CAYRMP010000057.1:5660-8020 GCA_964425545.1 uncultured Methanosarcinales archaeon
TGTTACAAGAAGAATTAAGAGCTTTCTTGATTTTTTAAAAAAAGAGCATGATGGAAAATCGGTTGCTCTTGTTTCCCACAAAGCCCCGCAATTAGCTTTAGATGTTTTACTTAAAGGAAAGACTTGGGAACGGGCTTTTGCTGAGGATTGGAGAAAAAAGAAAGCCTGGCATCCAGGCTGGAATTACCTTTTGAAATAAACTGTTTAATGTTGCAGAAAAACAAAAACATTTATATTCCCCTTGAAATATTAAAAAGAGATGAGAAGAGGTATCTTTATTTTTCTGATGATTCTATTAGTGCCCTTTGTCCTGGCTCAAGATAATCTCTATTCCTTAGATTCTTTGCAATTAAAATTGAATGTAGATGGTTCTTTTGAATTAGTACCAACAAAAAGCAGCGCAGATATAAAAGAAGTTACCGCAAACCTGTTTCTAATTCCGCAGGAGAGCCAACGGCAGCAGATCATTTCCTGGGACAGTGCCGGAACCGTAAAAGAAGATTGGGTCTCTTTTTTCTGGAATGATAAAAAAATAGAAGAAAAAAAATATGGATATACTGCCTTGATAGAAACTCAGAATAAGCAACTGGCAGTGGTAGATAAAATTTCCTTTCCTTTGCAGCCAGAAGAAGTAAAAGGATTAAAACAGTACTTAGAGCCGACAGAAACTATCGATTCAGATCATCCTGCCGTTATTGCTAAAGCCGCAGAATTGGCAGAAGGAGAGGACGACCTATTCAAAGTCGTATTCAATCTGGCCAGCTGGGTGGAAGAGAACATTAAATATGATCTAAACACAATTACCAGCACCTCTTCCCAAAAAGGGAGCTGGGTTTTACAGAATAAGCAAGGAGTCTGTGATGAAATGACTTCTTTATTTGTAGCCATGGCTCGTTCTTTAGGAATTCCCGCACGGTTTGTATCTGGAATTTCTTACACCACGAATGAAGAGGTAGTGGCTTCTGCTGGTTCTAATTGGGCCGGACATGGATGGGCAGAAATATATTTCCCGGATATAGGCTGGGTAAGCTTTGATGTTACTTTTAATCAATACGGCTATATCGACGTAACTCACATTAAACTGCGAGAAGGGTTTGATCCCACAGAAGCAGCAGTAAAATATGAATGGATTTCTGACGGAGTAACTTTGCAAAAAGGAAAACTTAAGCTTGATGTTAGTGTTGTAGAAGAAGGAGAAATGGTTCCAGAAGAAATCCAGTTAGGGCAGGAAATCCTTGCCCACGAAATTGGTTTTGGAAGCTACAATTTGGTTAAAGGGATTGTAAAAAATACAGCTGACCACTACACTGCTACAGCATTGAATTTAGCAGCGCCAAAAGAAGTAGAAGTGATTGGAAGAAACAGAAGAAACATTCTTTTGCATCCGAAAGAAGTGAGGGAAACTTTTTGGATTATCAAGATACCTGAAGATCTTCAGCAGAATTATATCTACAATTTCCCGATAAGGATTTACTCTGAGAAAAATATTTCCACAGAAGATAATTTTAATGCTCAGGCCGGAAAGAACACCTATTCCAAAGCAGAGATTGAAGAACTAACGGTGCAGGATGAAGAAAAAAGTTACTCGCGAAAAATCACCTTCGACTGCCAATACAAAAAAGAGATGATGCTAAATGAAGAAGCGCCGATAACCTGTTCCATCAAGAACAGCGGAAATGCAAATCTGGATGGCTTGACTATTTGCCTGGAACAAGTTTGCGAAACAGTGGATTTACCCATCAATCAACAGAAAAGCACCCAGATTACCGTAAAAGGTGAAAAAGCAGGTTGGCAAAAAGTAACAGTAAGCGCAGAAAATGAATTAGTAGAGAAAAAAACTTCCCTGGAATACGCAGTAATGGATTTACCGGAGCTTAAGATCTCAGCAAAACATCCAGAAATAGTACCGTTCGGCCAGCCGGCGGCAATAGAAGTGATTCTCAATAAAGAATCATTCCAGGAACCAAAAGACCTTAAAATAACCATCTCTGGAGCAGGAATAAAAAAGGGTTGGAATCTTAACGGCCTAAGACAGGAAGAAAAAATAAATTATGTTGTTGACGGAAAAGGCCTGAGCTGGAATACTCACTTCACCATTACTGCTACCTGGGTGGATCAACAGGGAAAAACATATTCTAACGAAGAAAAGATTACAATTAAAGCCACAGCCGATTCTTTCATCGATAAAGCAAAAATGTTTTCAAACGCGCTGATTAATTTTTTTTCTTAGAAAAATCAAATTAGATTTATGGCTGGAAATTGGTTGAGTAGAGAGAGAGGAGAAAAGGAAAAAAACAAAATATTATTTGACATCCTCCCCTGCCCTAAAGGGCGGGGATTCCCGATAAGAATTTTGGCGC
>CAYRMP010000058.1:0-7698 GCA_964425545.1 uncultured Methanosarcinales archaeon
TGATGGACCGGTAAGTTTGACCATGAAGTTCTTAGATGAGATTTTCCATCTCCTCAACTTTTTCTAATAAGATTTCAGCGCTGGTAGAAAGTATTTCCTTACAGGTTAATTGCCCCCAACTTTCCAGGTAAAATACAATATTATCTGAATAAGTTAGGGTTACTCCTTTGTCTGCTTCTGCGTATGCTTCTAGCAAGTTGCTTTCGTACACTTTATCTTGTACTAATTCAACGTTGCTTCCTTTGATTTTGAATACACCATCGGTACATAGTTTAGCTAATGCTTCCGGATCATGTACTTTTCCTACTTTAAAGAGTGGTTCTTTTTTGTAATGCGCTAAAGCAGGAGTCCATTTGGTATGATCTTTTCCTTGACCCATCACTGCGGTCATGACCAGATCTATTTTTTGTTTAGATAGTAATTTTACTACTGGCATCTTTTCGTATGCAAAAGTACATTTTGGGTCAGCGCTTTCTGCGTCCCCAGCATAGATATATCCTTTCTTGTTTGATTTTAATTTTAATTGTAAGGTACAGCTTGCGCTTTTTTCAGTGATTTCGTCTTGATTCTTAGGAAGACGGTAACTTTTCAAGTCAGTTTTGATCGGAATAAGACCGAGACGTAAAGCGACCATTTCATCGTGAAGCGCAGAGTTGTTATCTTTAACTTCGACCTCTTCAACAGCGAGGGTAGGAACTTCTTCGATGATCAATCTGCGGATAGTATTTGCGAATACTTCATTGCTTCCTTTCAATAGGAAAGAGAGTTTCTTGTTCTTTTTGTCTTCTTTAAGTTTGTCGCATTTCATGTTGTTGTAATAGCAGGACTATACCCGCCTTCCCCGTCTTCCGCCTTTCATTCTACATCCATTATGCGGTTCAGGAGTGACTTCTTCGATTTTACCGATGCGTAAGCCGGTTCTGGCTAACGCGCGGATAGCAGGCTGTGCTCCAGGTCCAGGATTTTTTGGTCCGTTGTGGCCGCCTTTAGCTCGGACTCGGATAACTAAGCCGTTAATTCCTTTTTCCCGGCAGATTTCTGCAACTTTCTTTGCGCAACCCATGGCTGCAGTTGGTGAACTTTCCAGACGATCAGATTTAACCATCTGTCCACCGCTGGCTCGGGCAATAGTTTCACTGCAGGTAATATCAGTTACCGTAATGATGGTGTTGTTGTATGAAGAATAAATATGAGCAACTCCCCAGCGGGTTTTGTTTTCTTGTCGAGGTGCATAGTTTCTTTCTTCTCTTCGTTCTTCTCGTGGAGCTGGAGCAGCAGCGGGAGCAGTAGCAACGTTATTTTCTGTTTTCATTATTCTTTAACCTCGCTAGAAACGGCTGGCGCTTCTTCTTTTTCTTCTGCTGCTTCAATTTTTTTATCTTTAGATTGTGCTTTTGGTGTTTCTCCTTTAACTAGGATCACTCTTTCAGGATGTTCAGCGTCAGCAAGAGCTGATTTTTGTTTGAAGGTAACTGCACCTTCTTCAATTACTGAAACAAGATAGGATGGAGATGAAATTTCCTGATCACCAATCATTAGATGCCGGTGAGTGATGAACTGACGTGCTTGGTTCATGGATCGAGCTAATCCTTTCCTATAGACTACGCTTTGCAAGCGCCGGGATAATACATCTTTAAGTTCTAATCCCAAGATTTGTTCCAATTCTGCTCCTGCGGGAAGCAAACCTAACTCTTGCAATTTACCTAGAATTTGTTCTTTTTCTTTTTGAGCTTGAGGCAGGGTTCTAGTTGCAATAAGTCTTTTTGCGATATCTCGATATTTTTTGATGAACGAGTTTGCGATATGAATCTCTTTCTTTTTTACTAAGCCGTAATCTTTAAGGACAACCCGTTCGCTTTCGATGTTAGCTCTAACCCAAGGGTGTCTTGGTGTATTATACTTTTTTCGTAATTGTTTTGGATCTCCCATGATTTACCTATTTCTTCGCTTCTTTCTTTCCGCCTTCTGCGGCAGGAGCTGTTTTCTTTTTTGCTACTCCTACTACTTTACCTTTATTCTTTCTGAAGTGTGATTTAGTTCTTTGACCACGGACAGGCAAGCCTTTCTGGTGTCTCATACCTTTCAAGGACTTAATTTTCTTCATACGTTTAATATCATTTTCTTTATAGAAGGTTAAATTTCCAGTCAGAAGGTGCATATCTTTGCCGGTATCGTAATCTTTTCTACGGTTGAAAATCCAAGCAGGGATGCCTTGTTCCGGCAGATGATCTACAACTTGATTTAATTTCTTGACTTCTTCTTCTTTTAAGTTACCTACTTTTTCGGTTTTGTCGATGCCTGCACAGACACAAACGATATCGGCTAAATTGATGCCGATCCCTTTAATTTGAGTAAGAGCGATTCTAGTAGGCCTATTACCTTGAACGTCAACGTTAGCAATACGTACAATGTGCTTGAAATTTGATTTTTGTTCGGCCATGATAAAGTTAGTCAGAATTTACGCTTTAGTAGCCCTATACGCGTTAACTCGGACTGATTTATGCTTTGTAAAGGCGGTTATTTATAAAGATTGCGGTTGACCTCTGCATTTAGCGCATCAATCCTGCCCATGAAGCCCATCCACAAGTCATCTATTTTTCGGCTGGCTTCATAATCTTCTCTTCCAGTTTTCCTGCGCCAATGATTGTACAGTGTTTCCGCTCGGTGGAAGTAATCCTGGCTTTTATCCGAATTTTCATCAAATGATCTTTCGCAATTATCCAATGCTTTATACACTAAAACTAAGGAGGGGTCTTCATTATTTTGTCCAGGTTTACGAGCACAAAATCGGAACATTTTCTATTCAACTCGGAAGTTTTTAAAAAAAAGATGGTCAATATCTTGTTTTAATCTGTGAGCGTATCTGGCAGCTTCTTGTTTGCTGTCTTTCCCTTCAAATTTATTTCGACGGAAGTAACAGATATCCTTTTCAGTAGTTTCTTCTCCTATCTCTTCTAGTTTTGCAGGCACAGTAAAAACGATCGCTTCTACATAGACCAGTTCATCATGTCTTTGCTCTTCATAACGAATTTCGCTGGCGTATTGGTTGTTGTCTCTGACTTCTTTGATAAAAGCACATCCCTGCAATTCTGTCTCTAAAGTAGGGTGATTATTTGGCTGGTCGGAATCATCAGCTAGTATTTCTGTAGTCCAGTTGTCGGTGTGGTGGATGCAGGTGTGCATGAATGTGTGAAAACAAGGTCTGTTTAAAAAAACAATGTGATAAAAAAACAATGTGATTATTTTATTACAGCTTTACTATAGAAGACTTTTCAAATCAAATCTTCAAAATTAACTGTTCTTTAATCTTATCTGCCAAGGAGAAATCTTTAATTTTTTTTGGTTTGTGTAAGAACACGTTGTATCCCTTCTCATTAAATCTTGGAACCAGATGCCAATGGACTTGTTTCGCTTCATCTAAGTAAGTTAAATAAACTTTCTGAATCTTCAATGTTTTTATGAGGGCATTTCGTATTTCGTCTACTTTATCCATCAAATATTCGTAATCTTTTCTAGAAAGCAAGTGCAGGTCTTGAACTGATTTCTTCCATACGATTACGGTATGGCCTTTGATGATAGGATAATTAGCCAGGCAGGCATATAATTTTGCATCTTGGTAGATGATCGCTTCTTTGTAAGGCTTCGGCAATTTGCTGTGCATAGAAGAAGAAAGAAAAAGAAGTTAATAAGAATTACTGTTTTTTCCAATCCAGGACTGTTCCGCAAGCATTTCCAGCTAATAATCTCTTAGCATAGTCTAATGCGATAGTATTAGGGGATGTTGCTTTGGCTGTGATTATTGGAATAAATTTTTGTCTCCTTCACTAACTTGTTTGGGGCCAGCAATTTTGTATGCTGTTGCTGTTATGCCTACTATGTCTTGACTACTCTCTTGAGAAGTTACAAGCATATAATCTGCACCAATATTGGTACCTTTTTTAGTTAGATTAATTGTAGCTGTTAAAAAATTATCATCTATACCATCGTTTATATCGATGTAATAGGCAAGAGAAATAAAGACCCGCCTTCTATCTTCAATTACTCCAAGCCTTGCAAAATTAACCTTTTCTTCTAATCGGGATAAACGATCTTTTTCTATAAATTCTGCACTTGCTGTTTCACCGCCAAGAAGTTCTGGGGCAAAGTAAACTTTAGCAGAACCATATCCTTTTGTCACCCCGTCACCAATTTCAACTTCCGTATTTAAATCAACTAGTAAATTACCTCCTCGTGGTCGTGCTCTGTAAGCTAATGTTTTTTTTAGCTTAGCCTTCATATCTTCTCGTGCTCTTTCATCTAAACTTTTTTTTACCGTAGCAGTTATAGCAGGCCACATAGGACAATAATCTAAATATTCTTGAGTGCTTACTTCAGCTAATTCTACAAGACCTTTTTGTAGTCTATATTGTGCTTCAAATTCTTCTGGTGTAATTATTCTCATTTCAATCCCTCTACTAAATCAGCTAATCTCTTGCTGGCTTTTCCATCAACAGAAAATCTCTTCCTGTCTTTAGCAAGTTTTCGCGCCACTGTTTCATCATGAGAAGCAACTAGAGCTAAAACTCCTTTTACTCCTTCACTAATATAAGTGACCGGAATAGCATTAAGATTAACTGGCTGACAGGCAGAACTCCATGCTTTTCCTAATTCGCCAAGAAGCATCGCTCCTGCGTTTTTATCAAGTAAAGTTGCTTCAGTCAAACAGGTGCTTCTGCCAGCAGTAACTGAATAGGAAGCTAACATCAGCTCTTGAGTGTTACATGCTTTAGCAGGCAGATATACAGAACCGTGTTTGTTAGCCAGCTCTTGAGTAAAATTCTGTAGGTATTCTTCCCCTGGATGAGGCTTGACCACCATTTTTACACCTAAATCTGAAGCAGATTCAAATACTGCTTGGGTTACTGAACATTCATATCCAAATATATTTATTTTTTCTTCAGCAGAAAGGGTAGAGCGCTGCATATACGCAGATTCAGGATGAATGTTCTGGGTAGCATGAAAATAAACAGGCTTCTCAGGATTTAATCCTAATTTATGAAGAAGCTCTTCTCGCTTTTGTTCAGTGTATCCTTCTCGCAATGCTGCATAATGGTCAAATGCTGGCCAGCCGATGACTCGTGACCTTTTAGCTGCTTCTATGCCCATTTCTCCGTTCAATTCTTTCCTGACAGTTCCTATGCAATCTTCATCCATAACTGCCAGCAAGGCAGGTAAATCAGCAGGATCAGTTCCTAATCTTTCTTGATAACCACTATTTTGATCTTGTACGGCTATAGTGGGAATTCCTGTGCTGTTGGCAGCTCTCAGAAAGTATCCATCGGGCGTATTGTAACCGGATAAACCAACCATAACTGCATCATATCCAGCAACTAATCGAGCATAACTGTCTTCTGCCGGATTGATTTTTTCATATTGCAATCCTGCAAATCCTGCTGCTTCTACCTCATTTCCAGTAGCATACAAAGTTAGTTCATGTCCTCGTTGCATTAATTCTCTCGCAACAGGTGCTAGGACGTTGGTTGATCCCCGTTGTTTTGCAGTAAGTAATATTTTCATGGTCAATTCCTCCCTAAAATAATGTATGATTTTTTAAAGCAGTCGCTTTAAAAGACTTATGGAACCCCATTTCTACAGAATATATGTTATTGTTTCCTAAATCAATGAGAAGCTGACTGCACCAGCCATAGCCGCATACGAGCCAATCACTAAGATTTTAATCAAGGTAGCAGCATCTGCAGGCAGACTGGCAAATAACCAGAGAGCGATGAACTCGATAATCAAAGAGATGACATACAAAAAGATTAATTTCTTCCACACTACTTTCATGCCGTGTTTCTGGACATATTGCCGTTCGTTCTTGTAAATCAATAACCAAGAAATGCCGATGATAAAGACGAGAATGCCGATAATATTCCACCATTGCAGCTTCTCAACTAAAGAATCTAAATTCAGGATACTCCGCCCTAAACCCACTCCCAAAAATGCTCCAGCTACGCCTTTAATCAATTCCAACAGATGCTTTCGCTTGAATTCAAAGCTACCAATCCTGAACAGAACTTTTTCTATTTTCTGTTCTTCATTTAGAATCTTGTTTTCTTTTTTTTCAATCCGTTGTTCTTGTTTGAGCAGTTTATCTTCTGTTTTTTTGATTTCACGGAGTTCCTGCTCAACCCGGTCTGCTTTCCTCTTTTTAGGCATATCAGCAAGCAAGTTAATCATTCTTTTATACTTTTCGTTGGTTTTGGTTCTTTAGGCGGATTGTCTTCCAGATCCTGCAAATGCCGTTTCCATTTCAAAATAGTATAGTTAACTGGATTCTTGATGCGCGGACAAAAGCTGTCTGGTTTGCAGATGCCAATGCCGCGATAATATGCTTCATTATTGCAGTTCGGCGGCAATTTATCTCCAGCTTTGAAGCCGTGCAACTGCCCTTTGAGGTATACTTCGCGCAACGGTTCTTGGTTTTGAGCATTCCATTTCTTGAGGTATGCTTCAATCTCTTCTTTGCTCCAGCCGATTTTACCTAAATAATTCATCATGATGAACACTCCGCGTTTTTTGCCGTCGCCGATGCCTTGCAGCATTAATTTCAGGCACGGCGGAAAGAAATCTTCTTTGATCGGGCAGGTAAGTTTCAGTTCATCGTATTCTTTCTTTGCAGGTTCTTTTTCTTCTTCTAACTTGACGTCAAAATCTAAAGCTTGCACTAACAATTGCCGTGCACTTTCTCCGCTGACATTACGGTCTAAAAAGGTGAACATGGGCATCAAGATAGTGTCTGGTTTAGCCATATCTTTCTGAAACTCCATCACTTTTTCTGGATCGATGGGCAAACTGACTAATCCGGATTTTTCATGCAGGCTGTAGGGCATGCGGTAGAGATGTCGAGAAGAAATTAATACCGTGTCGATTTCAAGGAATGGTTCTACATCCAGAATATCAATTTTCTTGTTATCACCAAACTCCTCATCTTTTATAGATATTTTAGTTTTAATTTTTTCTTTTTCCTGATTAGTTTTTTCACTTATTTTGGCGAAAGCAACATCCTTCCCGTCTTTTGATTCAAATTCAAGAATTCTTTTTCCTAACTCTTTTTTGATATTTTCTTTAATATAGTAAGCAATTCTTTTTGCTGCGTCTGGGAACAGATCTTTTGTTTCTATTTCACCTACTCTTTTAGGAAAAGCTTCAAAGGGCACGCCGATATGGAACCCCTTATTTCCAGAGAATTTACAGGAAATATCCTTCACCCCGCAATACTTGAGAAATTGAATGATGAGGTTGGCAGCAATTTTGCTGTAGTCAACGAATTTACAGTCAATGTCTAACACCAAATCCCAGCCGCTGCGCAATTGATCCAGTTCTTTCTTGGACTTATTGCTCTCTAATTCTAATGGATTATCCCATAACTCCTCGCTGGCGTGAAAAGAAGTGGCTCCTCGAAGGGAGAGTTCCAGAATCTCTTTAGGATAGGACAGAACATCCGGACGTTTGCCGAAAGAATCATTGTAGCGCACTCCTATTTCTTTATTTTTAGCGTGCGCTATGATGGCATCTTGAATATCTTTTCGTTTGTAGAAGCGTACGCAAACCCCTTTGTCAAGCATTTAAGTCCTGGAAGAGAAGGAGTTTAAATGATTTTCTAGGTATTAGTTGAGGACAATAGTTTCGCATATTAGTTTTAGCCTCAACTAAAGT
>CAYRMP010000059.1:0-7582 GCA_964425545.1 uncultured Methanosarcinales archaeon
AAAAGAATATATAGAAGTATCGACTACTAAATGATTAAGAGGTCAAAGATAAGTTATAATGCCTCAACCGGAAAATATTTTAATGAATTTGAAAAGTATACTCCTTGTATAATGGAATGATTTTCAAATAGAATTATTTTCTAATTCAGTTAAATTTAACGGTACGATAACATGTACTCCATATGCTAAAGTAATCTATACTCTGGTCAAAGAATTAATGGCATGGGTTTTCTCAAATCTTTGCGGCAGATGATAGTTACCTTAGCTGCAGGGACTTTATTGTATGCCGGCTGCGAGTATAATATTCAAGATATAATAATTGTATCCCCATTAATCAAAGTATGATCATTAAACTTATTCGATAAGGGTTATTTTCTTCTTCTGTCTAATGGTCAAATAAGGTCTCTTCAATCGTTTCTTTAATTCGGCATCTTGGGTAAGAACCAAGTCTCCTTCTTTAGAATGTTGCACCAGCAAATCATCAACTTCCCCGATTTTCTGTTTTTCGATTACCATTATGTTTTTTGCTTTAATGATTCCAATCGCTAACAAAGCGGCTTGCCGGAATTTACCTCGTTGCTCAGAAATTATTTTTTCCAGTTCCTCGATTATACCTGGGAGTACCACCGCCTTGTATGAAATATCACAATCCCTTTCCAGCGCCGTAAATAGGTCTAGCTTAAACTCAGTAATAGCCATCCAGGCATTGGTGTCAATTATGATCTGTTTCATGTTCGATTTCCTGTACCCCGGCAATCCAGAATAGGCGGGTAATACATAGCATGATCATGCAAATTATCCCTAGCAATAATAAAAATATGACCGATATCTCGTACTCAATTGCTCCGTACAGAGCAGTGAAACTTACAAATAATATAACCATGATGATAAAAAAAAGAACGACAGTTTTACGGAACCGAATGATAGCTATTTGTATCCATCTTACTGTAAAATTTTTCCAAGCTGAAGGTGGAGCGATAGCGAGAGCAGCTAAGAAGAAATAATATACTCCAAATAAAGCAATGAGCAAAGATTTTAGCACTATTGCTATATTGCTGAATGATTGGCTTACTCGAATAAAATGAAGTAATATATAGTAAGAACTTATCGCAAATGTTCCCAGCAAAAGAAACGTAGAGGCCCAGATCTTCAGCAGGAAATTTATTCCTTCCTTTATCTTTATTTTCCATTGTTTTTCTTCCTGCAGCATCCAATGGCTTAACAACCAAATGCTTCCATTAAGCAACAAAAATAATGCTGCCATCCAGATGCCGAAAGAAAATACTTTCTTCAGCATAGACTGATAACTGTTGTAGATGGAAGCATAATCTGGAGTGAATGGTTCGCCTTGTTCGATCTTCTGCGAATCATAATTGGCTTTTTCCAAGGGGCTGATGATTCCCTGCGTGTCTTCTAAGATCTTAATTAAGTACTGTGTCCCTAAAGCTAAAGAAGAAGCCACAAACAGTATTTGTAAAATTACAATTAACGTGAAGAGCAATCGGTGCTTTTTGATAGAATTGAAAGTATTATGCAATCCTTTTCTGATGTAATCCATTCTTAAAGAAAGAGAAAGTAAGTTTAAAGACTTTTCTGTTGGGTCGGCTCTGTCCTAAATGTAGGTTAGCATCATAAAGTCAAAGCTACTGCTATTACATTTTTAGCTGACAAGAGGGTTGCCTCCTACGGAGAAAGTCAGCTATCCAGTTTAAAATTCGACAGCTTTGAAGATGCTAACCAGAACGATAGTGAGATTTAGGACAGAGTCTGTCGAGCCAATTACAAATAATCATCTTCTAATGGTGTGCTTTTGATCAATTCCTGCAATCTCTCCAGCGAGGTTATTGCTGTTCCTCCCCGCGTTGTACCTATGAGTTCAAAACCTTGATCACCGAAACGATAAATGCCTCCGCCAGAGCTGCCCCCTTTATTGCTGTGATTTATTATGATCCAATTTTCTTTCTTTTCTGTAATATTTGCAATATAATAAATGTGTTTTCCGCCGGGATAACCTACTCCTATAACATATTCATCAAGGTGAAGTTGTTTAGCTATCTTTCCATAGTAAGGAGATGCATTTTTGACATTTTCTTTTAATTGTAATAAAGCTTGGTCTGCAGATTCATTTTCCTTCAGTAATGTTGCAGTAAATCCATTTACAGTTAATGTTCCCTGTTGTATTTTTATACTGCGTTCTTTATACGAATCATCTTCTTCTTTACAAATAAAAAATGGGTTTACGGTAAGATGTTCAGCAGTAAGAACATATTCTGTTCCGGTCTGCGAATCCCGCAGTAAAGTTCCTGAACCGATATGGTTCATCACCAGTGAATCATTGCATTTTTCTTCTAAAGTAAGTGACCGGTGCACTAAAACTGATGACTCATAAATATTGATAAAGTCTTCTGGAGAAACCGCGACATAATTACTTTTGACTTCTGTTTTTTTTGTTAAATCAGGATTATGTCCTTCATAACCAACTGCTGCTGCAATCGCCAATGCAGCCATACTGGCTGATATCATCCTATGTTTGTATTTCATATTTATGAATAATCAAAACTATCTTGAAAAATATTTTGATGCACTTATCATCTTAAGAAAATAAAACGGAGGTTATAAACTATATCCTAATGTAGTATATTCATTTCTTTCTTGGGTATGATACTCCGTAGCTTGCTACGGCAATAAATAATAGCTCCAATTACCAAGAAAGATTAAAAATACCCTGCCACTTGCTGTGGTTGGGATTTTTATTTTTAGAAAATTATTTGTTACCTGATACTTTTTATTTTATGAAAGGTATTATTTATTTTCTTTTCCATTTCCCATTAATGATATTAACCAGCTGAACTTTTCCATTTCCCCACAATAAAGCGTGGGTATTCATCCAGCTGCTAGGACCATCATTATAACTTAAACTAAGATAGGTGCTCGTTCCTACTCTAAAAGTATTTCTCAATATTTCTGGCGTATGCCCATGCCCGGAAATGCTCCTTCCATATGCATTTTCCAGACTTTGTATCGAAGCTCTCGACCCATTTCCTCCTTTGTCTCCATGTGCGCCTAACTGCACTCCTAAAACTTTATAATCCTGATTGCGTTCCAAGAAAGTAATATTTTCAGGAATTCCACCGCAGCGCAGCAATCCTTCCTTGAGAGGATTCTTAATCCGAAGTTTAGGGTTTAAAGGATTGTAACAAGCTAATGCTAATTCATGGCCAATTTGCCAGTTGTGATCTTCTTCTAGATATTTCCCCTTCTGTAAATATCTGTCTAAAAATTCGTGATGGTTTGCGGCTACAATTACTATCTCCGTATCATCACCGGCTGCTTTTCTAAAAGCATAGAGCTCTTGTGAATTGTCTATAAATTCTTTTTTCAGCAATGCTCTTCCCTGCGCATAAGCCATCGCTCGGGTCACTAATCTTTCATTTTCATGATGATTTACACTATGTCCATTAAATAAATCATGTAAAATGATCCGTTTAGGTTTATATTCTTTAATTATTTCAAACGTCGCTGTTCTTACTGCTGGGTTAGTGTCACCGACATGCCAGTCGCCTAGAACTAAGGCTTCTAAACTAGAGGTTTCAGTCTTTTTGGAGGTATATTTTACGCCTAAATCAACAAACTCGCCATTCCTATTAGCGGTAAGCTGGCGGTAATGATATGCAACAGGGCTTTCAGTCTCGACGACAATAGCTCCGTAGACATGATCTTTTGCAGCAATTTTCCCTATTCTATCTTCTTTATAATTCGGATGTGTAACTGCTCCGGTAGTCATTAATACTTTAGGCAAGCTGTCATTACTGTTGGGGATAACTTTGTGGCGTTGTTTTGAGCTGGCAAAAATAGTAGTTACGTCGCTTTGTGTAAATCTTCCTAAGCCTGTAATGGGATCGATTTGCTGCGGCCTGATGCTATAGTTACTTACTTTAATCTTATCGTTTAAGTTCTTATCGCGGCGAAGCAGATATTTTTTAACTTCACTATCAAACACATCATCGTGGGCAGTTCTGCCTACCATGGGCATAATTAGCAGTTCAGCATCTCTATCCTTACAATATCTTTCTAATGTAGTATAGAATTCTTCATTGATAATGCTATCAGTGTCTTCATTCCTGCACTGTGCTGAAGTTATAACGTATGTTTTCGGCTTATACTTGGCCACTTCCATCCCCCTATTTTAGTGATATATGAAATTAAATAGGTATCAATTATTTAAACTTATGTTACCACTGGATTCTATAACCGCCCAAAAAGAGCGGCATGACTTTTCCAGCATCATCAACCCTGACGCTTATATCCATTGGAACTTTTCCAAAGAGAGTGATTTCATTAGTCAACTCTCCATAAAATTTTCCGTTTACATCTATTCCTGGGATGTGATCCAATGAACCACTGCCAAGATCATAGCCTGTTTGTGAAATGATAAAGTCAATATCGTATCCCATTGTTGCCCACAGGCCTAAAGATAAATCTTTAGTTTCTAAAGAACGGAGCCCGCTCTTAGCAATGGCCTGTCCGGGAATATTTGCTTCCAATCTACCATACTGGTATTCTATGAAAGGCACACTTAGTTTCACCAGTTTGCTTCTGGTTGTACCTTCAACATCGATCTGCTGCGTTCCTGCGAGAGGTACTTCTATAGTATAGGTCTTCTGTGATGATGAATCGGGCAATTTGCCGTAACAAACATCAAACCCCAAGCGAAATTCTTCTTTTTTTTCCTCTCCCACTTTTGCTCCTTCTCTAGTTCTTATGCAAAGCAGATCTATAAGGTCTGTTCTTTCCTGTCCGGTATTAGCGTAACCCATCTGCACTTGAGTGTATTGTTTGTTTACGCAGCCCGTCGATAGAAGCGCTGCTAAAGATAAAGTTGTGCTTGCAAATCTGATTTTTTCCATGATAACATCAACTATCTCTATCTACCCTCACTTATCTAATGTCTCGGCTATGTAGAAAAAGTCGCCGCCTGGACCAAGATTGCACCGAGCTATGCTCTTCATAAGACAAAGTTAAGTTACTTTTTTCTTCTAATATGCTACCAGAAAAAGGCGAAGTGCAGGCCAAGGTTGCTGTTAAGCAACTTGTGAACAAAGTGACCCTAGCGACTTTTTCAGAGATTTTCTACTAAGCTCAATGTCTCACAACATTTAAATATAAATACCTTCCTATAATGCCATATAGTTAAATATACTGGGTGTCGAGCAAATATATTTATTGAATTTACATAGGGAGTAAAGGTGGAATTATGGAATACCGCAGATTAATCTCATTCGGGAAAAGTAGTTTTGTCGTTTCCTTGCCGAAGGAATGGGTTGGGCAGAACAGTCTCAAGAAAGGAGACTTAGTCTATCTTCAAGAGAGCGGTCCAAACCTTCTTCTGAGTAAAAAAGATAGTGATGAAAAAGTAGAAGAACGAGAAAAAATAATCTACGTTGACGGCAAGTCCGCATATACTATCGGCCGGGAAGTTTGTTCTACCTATATCCAAAATTATCCCCGCATTATTTTACGTGGTAAAGAGATCAAAAACAAAGTTAAAGAATTACAGGGCATTGTCCAGTCGATGATTGCTCTAGAAATCATGGAGCAGACCTCTGATTCAATCATTGCTAAAGATTTTCTGAACATGGATTCTGTTTCTGTTGAAGAACTAATCCGGAAGATGGACTTAGTTACCAGAACCATGATGAAAGAAGCGCAGCAAATTTTTGAAGAAGACAATTATGAAAGTCTGAACGAGCGCGATCAAGACGTAAACCGGCTTTACTTTCTTCTTTACAGAAGCATACTTTACAATTTGCGCAACCCTATGAAAGCGTTGCGGAACTTTAAATTATCAGGATTGGATATCTTGCGCGCTCATTTCATTGGATTTTACATAGAAGCCATCGCCGATGAAGTGCGCAGAACTGCCCGCTATACTCATAATCTAAAAATGTCTGCTCAAACTCTGGAACAAGTCCAGCAATATTTATTGAAAATGTATGATTATTATACCACTACTATGAAAGCAGCTTACAATAAGGATGCTGAATTGGCTTTTAAGCAAGCAGAATTGAAACAAAATTTCGATAAAGAACTATTGATATTGGAAGAGGAAGTGCAGAAAACTCCCGGCTTCAATAGGGTCTTAACCCGTTTGCAGAGAATGACCAGCTTAGTTCACAATCTGGGAAGAGTATTATATACGATGCAGTGATGAGTTCAATTTTGTGTTGCCTTTCTCCATGATAAAACGAGAAATAAAGATGCTTCTCTTGACGGGACTGCCCAACTAACTAAATCACTAAACGATGAGGGGGGAATTCCGTAACGACGAATTAACTGATGGGGGCGAGAAAACTTTACTTTATCTCACAATTACAATTATCAACCCACTTACAAAATCCACACTCTATAGAGGGGGCGGGAATTTCTGTTTCTAAAATTTTAAGTGCTTTCTTAAAAATATTCTCGGCGTTCTTGATATTAACTTTAATCTTGACTAAATCTGTATTAAAACAAACAGGGCCATTTTCTTCAACTTGATGGGGATGATAGAAGAGGAGATAGGTATAATCCTCTGTCTCATAGCCATTCTTTCGTAAGAGAAAATTGTAAATATCCATCTGATCTTGATAATGCTCGTGCGTATCTTCTTTTAATGGGAAGCCTCTGGTTTTATAGTCCAAAACAATCAGTTTCTTTCCTTTCTTGAGAAGATTATCTATCGCTCCATGAAAGAGATTACCTTTCTTGTCGGTCCATGGAATGCCTTTGAAATTGCTTCTCCAAACTTTGAGGAGTTCTTCATCATCAAATAATTTGACTTCACCGTTTAATTGTTGTGGTTCTGGTGGAAGCTCACCCTTATTCATACATCGGTCAAAGTGTTCTTTGAGAACTTTATCCATACCTGATGGCAAGCTGGGAAAGATGGAATCTGGTCGCTTAATATTCTTGTTAAAATTGAGCCAGAAGCATCTAGGACAATCTTTCAATAATGATAAGCTTGATGGGCTGAATTTGTAGGTCATTTTTGCGTCAACTCTTGCGTCAACCGTTCCGTCAACTAGTTTTGGCTATGTAATAGATGGATTTTCCTTCCCCTTTAGGCTCAATTACGCCTAAATCTACCATTTTCTTAAGTTCTTTATGGACAGCTTGACGGCTAATTTTGAATTGCTCTTGAATTTCTCCGCTAGTTATTTTCCCATTAGCTACGACTTTTTCCAGGATTTTCATTTGTTTTTCGGTTAATGCTATCTGTGGACCAGTTCGCTTAATGGAAAAAGAGAGGATTTTCTCTTTTACTCTGGTTAAAGAGATAAGAACACCGTCTGTGAAGTATCCTACCCAGTTAGTTGTTTCTAATGTATTATCAACTGATTTTAGCGGCGTAATAGGCATTTCTATCGCTATCATAATAATCATCTAACGCAAAGAAGCGTTTAATGTCAAAGTCTCTGGTGTAGAGGATTAAAGTAGCTAACGCTCTGGCAGTTCGGCCATTCCCATCTACAAATGGGTGAATCCTAACAAATTCATAATGTGTTAAGCCAGCTAAAAGTACCGGATTGAGTTCTTTTTCCTG
>CAYRMP010000060.1:0-7574 GCA_964425545.1 uncultured Methanosarcinales archaeon
AAAAAAAAAGAGGATGATATATTTAGAGTTTATGATTTATTCAAACTTCTCTATAGTTGCGGACAAAAGTTAATTATAAGCGTTTCCGCAACTAATGTTTGAAAGACACTAATCATTATAACTTACTTGTGTCTTTCATTATATTCTCGGGCGGATAAATAAAATGGCAAACATAATGAAAGAGATCGGAAGAAGAGTAAGTTTATATGATATCATTGAGCAATCTGAGCAAACTGATAAATTATTGAAAGATATAAAAGATAAAGAAGAACAAATGCCCCAAGCTTTACAGTATCTTCTTCGTCATGCCTCCAGGGTTATGTTTAGAATGACTGGAAATATAGAAGTGGCTTTGGCCGGGTATTATGGATATACTACAGCTTCTGTAGATCCTGAACAAATCCCAAAGTGCGTGATGTTAGGAGTAGCTGGAGTGTTAATGTATCTTGCTGATTATGCCCTATTTGACAGAATGTCTCCTTTACCTAAGCGGAAGGAAGATTGATAGACCAATATTTCCAATGCGGTTTTACATACCAAGAATGAAATTTAAGATTTATTCTTCCTTTAAAGAAAATTTCTACCAGATGATTATCCAAGTCATGCCTCAGAAATGATCTTCTTGGTTCTGGAAGATTAGGATCATATGGATCAATGCCGGTGCCTAACATCACTATTTTTCCAATTCCGTCTTCGGTAGGCTCGACCCGCTCATACGCAAGAGTGAAACCTTTAGTTTCTTTGCTATTATAACCTTTCAAAGGAAAATGAAATACTTCTTCTGAATCTATCAGAAAGTATAATCCGGATTTATTTTTACAAAAATCAAGAGTTCTGCCTTCTAGATTTTCATTAACCTTGATATGGCCTTGCGCTCTATACTTACCATTCTCATCATATCCGCCGCAATCTCTGATGGATAGCTGTTCAGCCTGATAGTTGTCTAAACAGAATCTAAGATGTTTAAAATCTAGCTTTTTAGGCAAATAATATTGTTCCATAAATGAAGTGAGATGTGAAGAATTTATAATTATTTTGTAAACACTTGATACAATGTCGCAACTGCCAGAATTTCTTAGAGTATATACTTCTTCAAAAAAATATAATTATGACAGAAATGTTATTAAACCACGCTAATAGGCCAATTCTTCAGATGAATAAAGAACCTAGTTTGGAAGAGCGTTTATCAGAAGATAATTCTCAATCAGTTGCTAATCCGGGCTTACGGGGTAAAATCGCATATCATTCTAAATGTTTTGTAGTTGATGGTTCAGGTTACGCTCTTTATTATGCTCCTTTCATGGCTGCAGCAGAATATCTCTGCGGTGTGAAACCAGAAGAAATGTGTACAACTAGAGCTATCGGAGCAGTAACTTCTTTCTTAACTGGATATGCGTATAATCTATTAAGGCAAAGATCAGCCAAAAAAATTGGAGCTGACATTCAAGAAGGTCCTAGTTTAAAGAAAAAAGCTGTTGATGCTTCCCTTGGAGCTATTACCATGATGCCTACTTATGCTCCCATCTTATATCTTGCGGGCGCATCATCTAAAGTAATGGTGATTACTTTGCTGATTGGTTCAGCGGTAGGAGGAATAGTAGGATTAGGTTATGGGTATGTTTCAGATAAATGGAGAACTTATTGTGGTTTGAAACCAATTTTAAATAAATAAATACTTTTACTATTTTTTCACCACTAAATATATAAAATCAAAACTCTTACTTCCATGAAATGGGCGTGATATCATGACAGAGCTAGCTATTATCGGTAATTTTCTTTTAGCTTTAGCGTTAGGTGGATTGATTGGGTTGGAGAGAGAATATGCCCGATACAAGAAACATGCGCATGACTATGCGGGTATCAGGACATTTCCATTAATTGCTTTGTTTGGAGCGCTTTCTGCTTTTTTAGGAGAGATATTAAATCCCTGGATTTTAGTGGCGAGTATTTTGTTGATGGGAGCTCTTATCATCATTTCCTATTTTGTATTGTCCAGAAAGAAATATTCCGGCGCAACTTCAGAAGTGGCAGGATTTCTTACTTTTTTTTTAGGTATTCTGGCTTATTTTAATGAAATCCAGTTAGCGGTACTGCTGGCGGTTATAATTACAGTAATTCTTTACTCGCGCACCATGCTGCACCATTTTGCTGAACGTTTAAAGACTGAAGAAATGAGAAGCACTATCATCTTTGCAGTCATTGCTTTTGTGGTCCTTCCTTTCCTTCCAAATAAGGGATACGGGCCTTACGAATTATTTAACCCATTTCTTACCTGGCTGATGGTAGTTTTGATTTCCGGTATTAGTTTTGTCGGATACATACTGATGAAATGGTTTGGAACGAAAGGAGTAGGATTTACGGGAATTTTAGGCGGTTTGGCCAATAGTACTGCAGTTACTTTAAGTCTTACCCAGCGCAGCAAACAGCATGAAAATCTCTATAAAGTGCTGGCTTTAGGGGTGATTTTAGCTAATGCAGTTATGTTAGGCCGAGTGTTATTGGAAGTATTGTTCGTAAACCAGCAGTTTTTTGCGCATTTGTTCTTGCCGATACTATTTCTTGCTTCAGTTAACGGCTTATTTTCATATTTTGTATGGAAACAAGCCAGGCATATTTCAGAAACAATTAAATTACAATCTCCTTTTGCATTGAAACCGGCTTTGACTTTTGCAGGGATCTTTGCTTTAGTACTGGCTTTTTTAAAATTAGCAAATATTTATCTCCCTTTAAATGGGGTATATGTAGTAAGTTTCCTTTCAGGACTGGCGAATATGGATGCCATTGCCCTTTCGTTATCTCATCTAGCAGGAACTTCAATGACTTATGAAACTGCGCGGCAGGGAATTATCTTGGGTGTCCTGGGAAGTATATTAGCCAAAGGTAGTATTGCCTATTTCTTTGGTGAAAAGAAATTCCGGCTTATCATTATTAGCTGTTTTGCTCTCCTAATAGCTCTTGGCGGAGCACTCCTATTCATACTTTAATCATACTTTAACAGGAATAATAACGTGGATAACAACTTTATATCGAGGGAAGATTTATTTTCTTTTCTAGATCGAGGCATCGAAAAATCTATTGAACGGCATAAATTAGATCTTACTTCTTCAGCGCAAAGATATTTAGTTGAAATGCTGGAACATTTTGCTGAAACTTTTGGTGTTGAACAAGACGTCTGGTTGACTCCAATCACTTTTCAATATCAACGGGTTACGGAAGAAACAAACCGGTTGCAGCGAACGCAGCTGCAGAAGGAATTAGGCGACCATTGCTTGTTATTAGTTGGTTTTTTTTATGATCATGTCAGCCGACATGGAGAAGGACAAGTTAAATATCATATTCAGCTAGGTTCTACCGCATATTTACAAACTGGAAAACTTCCATATGTTGAATTAGGAGAGAAATTTAATGAGCTGTATTTGGTAATCGGCGATCTGCATCTGCCTGCCATAGATAACAAAAAAATAGTTGGGTTATATGAAAAATGGTTGGAAACAGGAGACAGATACTATGAATCGTTGTTAATGGGAAAGGGCGTAATGCCTAATAGAAGTAAAACCGGAAATAATTGATAGCTGAAAATAATTAATAACTGATTGGACTAATAATACTCTAATTTCGCTTCATCGTCATCTTTATTTTCCTTTTTCTGAGAACCTAGATTTAAGAAAGAGCTGAAGTCCGGAGGTGTTCCCTTTGTTTCGATAGTTCCTTTCTGATCATCGGAAAACATGCCCATCAAATCAGTAGTATCAGCTGCGGTTGAAGGGAGTGCAGAATCTTTTTTATCTAAGATGGATGTTAAAATTTGCAGAATTTTACGTATATCTTCAAAATTATCTTCTTTTGTATCTACTGTAAGTTTCAAAAGAAAACACCACCAATAATTTTGAAGGCTACGAATGAAGTGAGTTTGTCTTCATGCGTATCTACTTGCGCGTCTATGGTTAGTTTCATCTATGCACCTATAGTTAGAAAATAAAAGAAGTTTAATAATTTTATGTATTTGGCTTAAAAAGACTTGCTTTTAATACTTCGCCTAATGCTTTTGTCAATCCTTCTTCAAATTCTTTAGTCATATCTACCGATTTGGTGTAGATGTGAACTGCTTCATGAGCATAGGCAGTTAAAAATGTTTTAGGATCTTTTAATTGGTCAAGCCGTATATAAATTTTAGATTTTTCCTTTTCATCTAAATCAAAATGACTCATACCTCTAAACCAGGTTGCTTCTCCATGTTCATCAAATGCATGAGAAAAAATATGCACTTCTGAATTTAAAGAAGCGCCAAACAGTTTTAGGTCCACTGCTTTATATAATTCATATATTCCCCTTTGCCTTACTGAAAGCCGTTCAGGAGTTATAGCTTCATATCTTAAATTGCGGCTGGAAACCTGCGAAACTGTTGGTATGCCGGCATTATGTAAAATTTCATGCAAACCGCTAGAAATTCCTTTAACTACCTTGAAACCTTTATTTTTTGCATCTTCATTAATATGCGGGTGAAAGTTTTCTGCCAACACTGCCTTATGGCCATATATACTATAGAAAGCTTTTCTCCATTGTTCAGGATGAACTGGAGAATCTGTTTTATAAGCATAAACACTTTTTTCAACGCAATCAGGAGTATGCACATCTATCAGCTGAGCAATAAGGTCAGTATTGTTTAAGTTTAAGATTATTTTTTTAATTATATGTCTTAAATTATTTTCAAGAACATGGTCACGGTCAGGAGATAATAACAGATCAGCATCAGCTCCCGTTATTTGATAAGTGAAATAAAGAGGTTTTTCAAGATAATATTTTATTTTTTTAACGAACAATTCTCCGGCAAATCTCTCTTTAGGCATAAAAACAGTATGAGTAGAAGTAAGGTCCTGCAGTTCTTGGCCGCATAAATCTTCGCGAAAATCAATAATACGTTCAGTAAAAGAGCAGACTGTTTTTATGATTTCTGTAGAAGGGGCATGTATGCAAGTGTAAGAACCTTTCCACTGCCTATATCCGGTTGTTATTTCTTGACACAGAAGATCAACTTCTTTCTTTTCCTGTTTGAGGAAAAATTTTTTTGAAGTTGGACGTGCTGTCCAGTCCAGTGAACCAAATTCAATATTGATGTCATGACGTAAAGCTGCTGCAGAGATCATCTTAAGCCCTTCTCCAAATTTTCCTGTTTGGGTTTCCCTATCAGCTTTATTACTGTGGCGAAGAACAGTATGGATATAATCATAACCTATGCCATCATCAAAGAAACAAATTTTTTCTACTGGTTTAGCTGGATCATATTCGCGAAAATCAACATAGACACCGTCTTGGACAAAAGCAACAATATACCAAGAACCGATACAATCTTCCGGAAAATGATTGCAGATAGCATCAAAGACAACACGCTCAGGACCCCATTTTTCGGCACGATAATCTAAGGTTGCCCAGGTGTCAATTATTTTAGTCTCAAGATTTTCCTCTCTGCCCTGTCTATCCATACAAAAACATTTTTCGCAAGTGCTATTTAACTGTTATGCATATATCTTATTTTTTCCTGGCGGGCCGCAAAAGACCTTGGTACAAGGTTTCAAATGCTCCGTTATGGACAAGATATAATGTAATGCCTTCATTTCTATATTCTCTTGTTGCAGATACTACCACATCAAGGATAGGCATAATCATGTTTTTCTCGATATCATGAGGGGAGGGTTCGGTTCCATTCTGATGAACGTGAAATAAGCCGATATAGTCTGGGTTCATTTCACTGAAAGAGATAGGATAAACCATATCTAATATGTGCTCTTTATAGAGAAGGCAAATCTTTTTCCTAATTTGCTCATTCCATCTTTTAAAATTGCCAGTTGCTGGCGAGACAGAAAAAATTTCATGAATACCGGAAAGTACCCCCACATAAGGATTTTTATCACCTAAATGTTTTTCATGGTGTTCTTTTACATAAAATGCATACTTCAAAAGCAGTTGATGAGATTCTTGGGTAATGGTTCCTGCTTCGTAATCTGATAATGCCCGTTCAATCTCTTGTTTTTCTCTTGATTCAACCATTTCAAATTCTAATCTTTTACCTACTGGAACGATGCAACCACCTACTTCACCATATCTTCCTTCTCGGAATTGTTCTTCTAATATTTTCTCTAATTGTGAGCTCGTATCTTTAGAAATTTTCCCGGAAAGATTAGGACGTATCCACTGTTCCACAGATAATTGTTCATGTAATCTTAACACAGTATAAATCAGTTCTAACATCCAAATCATATGGTAGGAACTATCTATTATTCTTTTTCTATATGCCCTATAACCTTTCCATCCGCCATAAGCCTACGTCAATCATTTGCCTGGGCTTTTCATGAAAGGCAAAAGCAGCTTTGATAGGAAATTCATATCTCCAGACCGCGGTAATCTTAAATTTAAAGTCTTTACAGATGGCTTCTACAAAATTCTGGGTGGACCATTTATGCATGCTGTATACTAGCGGTGCAATGGAAAAGGCTTTCTCTAAGAATTTCTTATCGGCATGCTCCTGCTTGGTGCCGAAAGGCGGATTCTGCACTACTAGATCTGCTTCACCATCAAATAAACTAAAATCATGAGCAATGAATTCTGCTAACCCTATTTCATATTCTTCCTTTATCTTCTCATAATTTTGCCGGCAGATAGGTATGATCTCCTGATCTTTATCAATAAAAATAACTTTTCGCGCGCCTAACAATAAAAGGGCAATACCGATTATGCCCGGACCGCATCCGGCATCAGCAATGATTTTTCCGGCCACTTCTCCTTTTAATGCCATGTTCCAGACCCATTCTGCGGCTATATTGCTAGGTGTGGGGTATTGTTCTAAGGTAAGAGATGGTTTTTCAAAACCGCGTAATTTACTAAGAATAACTTCAAGGTCTCGTTTTGATCTTATAGCCATGGGTAAGATTGCCGTTCGTTAGCTAATATTAAAGCATAATCTTCTTTTGGAAGTGGGTGTTGGGCTTCCGCTTGAACTTCCAGATTAGGCAATTCAAGAATTTTTGTTGGTTTACCATAGGGAAGAACATCTAAGAAAAGGCTGATCTTAAAATCATACGATTGTTGTTCAACTTCTGCATATTCTTTAGCAGTTAGAGCAACAAGTTTAACATATCGTTTTGCTTTAGTGCCTATTTGATCGAGGTTGACAAGCGCATCGGATGCAAGAGTATTTCCGGTAATGGGTTTATCATAATAAGCAACATTTCCTAACCTAAATGATTTTTGAGGTTTGTAATAAGTTACACTGTCATTTGCTATGCCTAGACACTTGATTTCCAATGGGACTACGATTAATCCTTCCTTAACCAAAGAATCACTCCACCTACCTATTTCTTCTAAGGTGCGATTTTTAACCGGAGCTGAAAAAGTGATATCTATTCTTTCAGCGTGGTGAATATAACATCTTTGACTAAATTCCTCTAAAGAATTTGCCAGATAGATTATGTTTCGTGACATAATGGTGACAATAGTGCCTTATTTAAAAAAGTTACTCTAAAATGTAATACTTTACCTTTCTGAAGCTATAATCTCATACATGAACAGAAGCGGATTCT
>CAYRMP010000061.1:0-7522 GCA_964425545.1 uncultured Methanosarcinales archaeon
CCAAAATTCTTATCGGGAATCCCCGCCCTTTAGGGCAGGGGAGGATGTCAATTTCAATGTAAAACTCATCATTTCCTCGTTTTAAGAATAAATCAGCTCTGATTTTAAGATTAGTTCCATTAGAATTCTTACACTTTAATATCTCTGCGACTTCTTTATCTTTGTTCGCAGCTCTTGATTTGTTTTTCATTCCCTGCATTATGCTAGCGATTGTTGTATTTTCTTCTGTTGAAATAGTACCCTCGACATCATAACCTACTTCGGCAATATCAAAATGGGGTTTTGCAATTATTGCGGCAATTTGTTCATACATAGACATTCCCAAAGTAGTAGCTAGAGAATGGATAAATGAATAAGCAGCCACTTTTTCTGTATCTTGCATCAATTTAGCAAGAAATGGCATAGAACTTGTTTCCCGTTCATAGGTTTTCAGTTTATCTTTGATTTTTGCTCTAAGCAATTCTTTTATTTCATTTGCTTGGTTTGTGTTTATTGACATATTATACTTAGAAACTTTGTTTTGGTTATAAAGTTTTTGACTAAATTACGTTCCCGATTCCCCCGTTCCGATTCATTAAAAAAATTTGGGAGAGCGACAGCGAACCGTTAAATCAATGTTAGAATTAGTTGCGAAGCAATTTAGTTTTTTCTCGTCTCCGTTTCACGATTTAACGAAGGCAATAGCATTAAAAATATTTACGGCGTAAGCTCTGAAAGAGTAACAAAAGATTGTATTTAACATATGTGCACTGTCAAATTTAAGCTGATCCTGCTTTTTCGATCTAATCCTACCTATTCTATCTTATCTATAACCAATAAATCTATCTAAAATTTTTTCATACCACAACTCTTTTTTTGGTATTTCGTAAAGGTGTATTTTTCTTCCACAGGGGTCGGCAAAAAGCAACTTTCTAGGAAATGATTGCTTAAAAACACCATAATGAGTTTTATCTATAAACGGATCTAAATTATGGGTCTCAAAAATAAAGCTGGGGGAAGCAGGAACTACAAAATCATCAGAAGGATATAATTCTATGTTGTGCCGGCCGACTGAAAAAGAATAATATTTATTTGAATCATCTGCAGTCTTTTCAGTTTCTTTTACACCCAATAGTATTCTGTAAAAATCTCTAACTGAAAGTTGGTTGGGAGAATGTATCCCCACACTTTTAAGAGCAATCAATTCGTCTATCTCTTCATTTTGCCTAAGGGTTATTTTTCTTTGATCTGGATCTAGAATCTCCCATTGGCGGTAGCCGGTTTGTTTCATCTCTTCTTTCAGATAATCCTGTATCCTTTCTTGAATAATATTCTTGCGTAAAACCTGGAAAGTAAGGTTTGGGGAAGGCGGAGTTACTGCCTTTATACAAGGATATATCTCAAAAAGCATCCGTTGAGAATCTCTTGCAGCGTAATATGGCACTTCTCTATCATTTTTTTTTAACTTAAATTCAGTTTGCAGCAGATCGCGGTAAAATTTTTGGGTTTGATCTATGTCCAGAGAACGAAGCACCAATCCTTCCAAACGAATAGTTTTTTTAACCATGTTTCTTTCTGTTTAGGGGTAGTATATATATAATTTTCTTTCGCGCCCATAAAAACATTTTTATATCCCTCACGTTTCTAGGATATCCATGATCCAATATGTCCCTATTCAAGAAGCGATGAACAAAGGTACAGGTAAGGTATCTGTGCGGGGCTGGGTTCACCGAGAACGAGGCAGCAATAGATTCAAGTTTGTGATATTGCGAGATTCTAGCAGCACCATCCAATGCATCTTTCAGAAAGAAGATTTCGCTAATCAATGGGAAGAAATAGATCATCTTCAGGTCGAAACGTCTCTGGAAATTACCGGAAAAATCAAGAAAGATGAGCGTGCACCTACCGGCTATGAAATTCAAGTAGAATCATATGCGGTAGTAGGAGTAAGTGAAAACTATCCCATCAGCAAAGACCAATCTGTTGAATTTTTAGCTGACAACCGGCATCTCTGGTTACGCAGCCAGAAGATGGTTGCCATTCTTAAGATTCGCAGTACGGTCTTCAATGCCATCCACGAATATTTCCGCGGACAGGGATTTTATGAATACCATTCACCTATCTTCCAAGCGGTGCAATGTGAGGGCGGCGCAGAATTATTTAGTGTAGACTACTTTGGTAAAAAAGATGTATTCTTAGGACAGACCTGGCAGTTGTATGCTGAACCGGCTATCTTTGCTTTGGAAAAAATCTATACTATCTCTCCTAGTTTTCGTGCTGAGAAAAGTAAAACTTCCCGTCACTTGACTGAATACTGGCATGCGGAAATGGAAATGGCTTGGGCTGAGTTTAAAGACGTACAAGATCATGCAGAAGGAGTTATCAAGCATGTTGTAAAGACGGTTCTCGATAAGCATCAAACCGAGTTAAAAGTTTTGCAGCGGGACGTAAAGAATCTAGGACCAACTGTTAAAAAACCATTTTTGCGCATGACTTACGATGATGCTCTTAAAATTCTGGAAAAGAAATGTGATATGAAAGTGCAATGGGGAAAAGATTTAAGGACTATCGAAGAAGAAAAATTGACTAAATTATATGATGTTCCGGTAATTGTTACCCATTATCCTAAAGCAATCAAGGCTTTTTACATGACAGAAGATCCAAAGAATCCCAAAGTAGTGCAGGGCTGCGACGTACTTGCTCCAGAAGGATATGGAGAGATTGTCGGCGGTTCCCACCGGGAACATGATTTAGAGAAAATTAAAAAGAGATTAGTTGCCCAAGGAGAAGATCCGAAGCAATATGAATTTTATTTAGATACTCGAAGATACGGCAGTGTTCCCCACGGCGGATTCGGCATGGGCGTAGAAAGACTGATTGCCTGGATTTGCGGTCTGGATACGGTAAAAGACGCTATACCTTTCCCGAGAACTATGGAAAGATATAAGCCGTAATTCCAAAACCTTTTTTTGATATAGCTAATGTGTTAAATATTCGACTATTTTTATACACATTTGCTATTAGTATAGACAATTGCATTAATTATGTTGCCAAACGCAATTGTCTTATTAGAAAATTTCGACAAAAAAAAGTGTAACCTCATCACCGAAATTATCTATAATTGTGAACAAATATTCGAAAATAATTCACAATTACTATATTTAGAATAAAATAATCTCCGAGATAGATATCGATCTAAGAATTATCACTCTAAGAATTCTAATTCACATAACACCCCTAAATGATCCGACCAGGGAAAATTAAAAGTATGATAATCATTAATTGCGATATTCTTTGTGGCCAGAACATGGTCTATATCAGTAGCGGGGTTGCCATTCTGATACGTCTTTAAGCCAAAATTTTCTGCTGGCGGGTGCAGAACTCCTCCTGCAAGAATCGTTTTCATGATTTGGCTATTGTGGGCATCATTATAATCTCCAGGAACGACAATAAAACTATTGGGGTGTTGATGGTGATATTCTATAATATATTGGTGTAATTCCCGTGCTTGTTCTTTTCTTCTAAAATCATATGGTTTTTTTTCGTCATCAAAATGAAGAGTAATTACGTCTAACTCTCTTTTTCCAACTTTAACCTCGCCATGAATAAAATCTTTAAACATCTGCCCAAGTCTAGAATCAAGGTCTCCCTCATATAAGTGCCTATAAATCGTCTTCATCGGGAAACGAGAGATCATTGCATTTCCCGTAGTCCATAATGGAGATTTCAGGTATTGATCAAACATCACGTAATTGTATGGCGGACCCATAAATTCAGCAATAATTTTAGGCTGATCCAATCCGCCGGTTTTTGCAGTTCCGGCGTAGTCTACTTCATTTAGAGTGATAATATCAACATTTTCTTTAACAAAGAAATCAGCCAACCACTTTGCGCGGGACAACGCTTCTTCTTTAGAAATATATTCAAATATATTAGGGGTGTTGCCGCGTAAATCAGCAGCATTAAGATGAGCTATGGTGATCTTTCTTAGATTTTCCTGCGATTCAACCAGATTATATTCAGGAGCATTATTAAGGCGAACTACCTGAAACTGTCCAGTGCATGCGGTTAAACTGAAGCTTAAACCCAGTAATGCCCCCTCTAAAAGATAAGACATGAAGCATTTTTTCAGTTTAGTTGGATTTAAATATGATGTATATGCTGTTTATTTTATAGGAGTGTTTGTTGTATTTCGGGGTTACTCTAATCCCACCATAGATTATTAAAGGTTAGCGGCTCCATAAGAACCAAATGAATAAACTTCTGCGTTATTCCGTAAATAATCAAGAACTACTTTAACTCTTTCTTCAGTGATATTTCCGTCAATTTCAAGGTAAAAAACATATTCACCCATTTTTCTACCTGAGGGTAGGGATTCAATTTTTGCTAGATTTATGTTTTGCGCTGCAAATGGCGCAAGAAGATGAACTAATAATCCGGGACGATCTTCTTTTGGTTTCAGCAGTAAACTAGTTTTTACATCTATTTCTGCAATGGTTTCTTTTAATGAAATCACTAAAAACCTGGTTACGTTGTCATGATTATCTTCAATGTTTTCCTGAAATATCTGCAGACCATAATGTGCTGCCGCTTCCGGAGAACCGATAGCTGCAAAATTATCACTCTGCGCAGCCATTTCCATCGCTTTAGAAGTGCTGGAACATTCTGCAATTTCTTTTCCAGACAAAAAGATAGCGCATTGAGCTAAAGCCTGAGGATGAGAAGCAATTGTGGTGTAGGAACGGCTCTTTCCCGCCAAGCAGTGGCGTATCGGTACGGTATAAGTGTGATTTATTTTTACTCTGTGCTTCCATAAGCCCAGAATACTTTCCCTAACACTTCCCTGCAGCATATTTTCAATAGGGATGATGCCTTGTTCAACTTTTTTTTCTGTAATCTTCTGGAACACCTCTTCAATCTTACTGCATAAAATAAGCTCTTGCTTAGGGAATAATTTTTTGCCTACAAGGTGCGAATAACTATATTCCGGCCCTAAAACAGCAATCTTCATTTTTGTCATTTTCTTTAGACCAAGGAGCAGCCCTTATAATAATTGTGTAGCCTCATCAACACTTTGCCTAAGCTTCCTGTCTTTAAGGCAACAACACCTATAAAAGAAGATTTTATAAATCAAAGGCTTGTTTTAGTTCTAACCTATGCGGGGGTAGCAAAGCCTGGCCAAATGCGCAGGACTTAAGAGTTACTTAAGAAGTAAAACATAAGTTATCCTGTCTCTTAGTGGGTTCGAGGGTTCAAATCCCTTCCCCCGCACTTACCTTATATTCTGGGTTGGAATCGGAATATTTAAATAAAAAATACCAATTTTGTGGTTGTATGCCCTCGTGGCCTAGCGGTATGGCGTTACCTTGGTACTTTCCGTAGGAAAGTCACGAAAGAAGTGACTTGAAAGATTCCAAAGAGGTAAAGGTCGGGAGTTCAAATCTCCCCGAGGGCTTATTCTTTTACCATGTTGAAAGAAATATCTAAGTGTCTAATGGATAAAATCCAGCATTTTCCTTCTTCAGATAAGATTCTCTTCAACAATAAACTGATTGAAATCAATAAAAACCATTTTGCGCAAATTCAGGCGAATTCTACTCCCAAATCTCTCGCTTTCATTGACGGCGGTAATGCAGAGATACTTTCAGCAGGAACTTTTTGTTTAAGCTTAATCCGGGTCGGGGCTTTAATCTATTTGAATAATAAAAAAATCAAAGAACATAAACATGAATTTTTCCTTCTAACTACGGCAAAACATGAACCTGGAGAAGTAATATATGAATCAATCATTTTTCCCATACAAGGTGCAAAAATAATTGATGAGCGGGATTTATTAATTTCTTCTGTTGATGCAACCATAAAGACAGGGACAGAAAGAGCTTCCATCACTCAAGTAGCTAATATGGCCAGAAGGTTTGCAGAACTTGCTGTGGCTGCGATGGTGGCTGTAGATGTGATCGTGCTGGATGGAACTTTAGAACCTTCTTTTAGAAATGAAGAAAAATATCTTCCTAAGCTTCCAGTAAATGTCTGCGCCTTGGCAAAATCGTCTTCTTTGTTTACTGCATCTGGAAACTCTCCAGTTGTTTTGCTTAACAAACTAAGCCCCTCTGGGCGCTGGAGTTATTTTGTAGAAGAGCAAAGCTATTTTGTCAAGCTTCACGAAAAAGCAAGACATGTTTTCCGATTTACCGGCAATAAAGATTTCCTGCCTTATTTAGTCGAAAATAGCACTGATGCCTTGTTTTTAGGCTATCCTTATGGTTTGATTGCCGTAGACAGATTTGCCCGAGTCAGCAATGAAGAGAAAAGATCCTTAAAAATGAATCTTTTATTGAAAGCAGATAATAAAGAAATAGCTGAATATCTTTCAGCTACCGATGCTCATGATATTTTAGATAACTTGCACTAGTTTGCTCAAGGGGATTTATTGATTTATTTAGTTCCGCTGGCATATACTCGTTCAAATTCTTCAACAAACATTTTAGCAATTTCTTCATCTTCAATAATCACCGCATTTTCATCATTGTTTTTATCGCCATTAGCAGTGGGATTGAATGAGCCGGTAATCACAGTACGATTATCAATAATGAACACTTTATGGTGAAGATTATTTTTATTTCCATCTTGTAATACCGCTATGCCATTCTGCTGCAAGCGGCTAAATTGCGAATATTCCGAGATCTGTCTTACTTCCATCACTCCTTTCACTTCAATACCATCTAAATTTTTAAGCAATAAGATATTGGCAATTCCTTCATGAGTGAAAGAAAAAGTCATGAAATGAATTGATTTCTCTGCTTTTTTTAATTCTTCTCGAACCTTTTCCGTGCAATGGTCTTCCGGACAAAAGTAGGTCTCTATTTGTAAATTCTTCCCCTGGTTATTGAGCATAATTACTGGGTTCTTTACTCTATCTCCTTTCTTAAAATTGCCCTGCCACATTTCCTGAAATTCATCCTCGTAATTCTGTGCTATTACTGCAGATTCGATCAGGAGCAGGTTATTATTGTTCTTATGCGCATCATTTTCGGTGGGGTTCATCGAACCTCCGCTTACTTTTTTTCCGTCTACTACGCAGAACTTGTTGTGCATCAGTCCATAAGAATCAGCCTTGACAAAAGGATGATCGAATTTCTTCAAGTAATCATTATCGGTTACCACTTGAACTTCAATTTCTTTTTGCTTTTCCAGAAGCTTTTCCTGCACTGGCTGCAATCCAATATCATATAAAGCGCAATGGATTGATTTTTCTGCAGAATCCAAAAAGGAGATGAGTTCTTCTTCACACTGATCCTGCGGGCAGAAAAAGACTTCTATGCTCCCTTGGTCTGTTACTATTTTTTCTACAGCGACGGCTTTTCCGTTTGAACAGGAAGTAAGTAACAAAAATAAAATTAGAAGCAATGAGATCAGCAACGGTTTATTCATGGATTTGCCAAAAATGATTACTATATAAAATTAATCATCCGTAAAGTTAATTCTCTATATAGCTAATGTGTTAAATATTCGACTATTTTTATACACATTTGCTATTAGTAAT
>CAYRMP010000062.1:0-7437 GCA_964425545.1 uncultured Methanosarcinales archaeon
GAATTTTTCGCGCGCGCTTACGCGCTCTCCCGACGCACCCCACGAGCACGGCCGAAGCCGCTGACAGGGTCGTCGAGGCAATCGAGGCCGAACCTAACTGTAGCGATATCGAACCAGACCGCCCGTTCGGGAGCAGATTTTCTTCCTGTTGCATCTGGAACCCAAATATATGGTCGTTTTCCGTTCACTACCTCTAGCACTTCCGGTACTCTTTCAACATCTTTAGGCCCGAACAAAGCTCGCAGTACTTTTTTCCATTCCCCGTCATCAATAACTTCATCTAACCAATGATTTCCATTCGGAATTGCGCAGTTGATGTGATCAGAACCAGGATGAATGATGATATTACCCGTATAATTTATTTTAGTGCCAGTACATAACCATGACTCTCTCAGATCACAAACAATTCCTTCTAAAGCAGGATTTTTAGTATCATAAAGCCGTTCAATCATAGCATACCATTCACTGGCGTTAGGAAGGCGCCGCCCATCTTTCTTTGAAGCAAAATATTTCTCAAAACTAAGTTGGTTGTTAATAAGATAACTTCCGTCTGCTTTTCTCACTGCTTTGCCGTCCAGATAGGCAGTATATTTTGCTGCTGGCTTGCCATCCATGCCGTACGAGATGAGATCAGGAATAACGATAGGCTCTGTTGTGGTGGTTGTCCTTGCACTTTTTTTCGTTTCCGCTCTTACGCCGCCATCTGCATCAACTCTTTTTGCCCGCGACCGTTTTACTTCCGGATCAGCGGCCCAAACATCTCTTCCAATGTGTTCTTCAAAATCATGTTCTTTTTTTGCTCTCGGAGATGCCGTTCGCACGTCTGCTTTTGTACCATCGCCGTTTCTTGAAGCTAAAAGCGCTGCATATTTTTCCTGCAAACTTCGATAATTTATCTCCACGCCTTGCAGTTCTTCCACTTTTGCAGTCAATCTTTCAATCAGGGCAAGATATTCAGAATTTCCGTGGTCATTGCCCATACTGCGAATCCAACCTTCAACATTTGCTGGCCGCCGTTGGACTTCATCATACGCAGCATTTACCATAGTAGCAAGATTATTATCTCCTCCTCTATCGGGATGAACATAAATTTGAATAGAACGATAATAAGTGCGAAGAAATTCATTTAATCGGCCTTGCCGATGTAAAGATTCTACTATTTCTTTTTGCAGTCCTAATTTTACAAAGGGGTTATCATCCATGGTTTTCCTATCTTAACAATCCGTAAATCTTGCTCGCTGTTCCAGACTCCAATTGAGTAAGATATTCACTCAATGCTTTTTCTGACTGTGACTTTTTAGCCAGCGCTATCAGCAAGGCAGGAAGTACACCAACCATCTCTCCCAGTGGAATGAATTTTTCTTTATCACTATTTATTTCAACTAATCTTCGCTGCCGAGCATACATCTGTTCATCGCATCCGACAAGATAGAATCTATCAGATACTGCTTTCATGGCTTTGAAAGCATCCTGATAATCAACGTTCTTAACACATCTGCCATCATTCATGCCATGGGGAACAGAATCTCCGATTAACACTACTGCTCTCTTTCTTCCAGCGGAATCTTTTGGTATTCTCTGCGCCATCTGTAATGCTAAACATTCATACGCTTCCGGTTCATCTCCTCCAGATGTCATAACAATGTCTTCTATTGAGTCACGGACTTCTGCAGGATCAGAGCTTAGCGCATACATTTGAATCCAATCTTTTCCATCGCAGTGATCGCCAATGCCGTTTATAGAAAGGCGCAGATCATATTTGCCATTCAGCAATTCATTGGTTACTTCTCCAATATTATTACGAACCGCAACAATATAGGAACCCATACTTCCGGTGGTGTCAAAAATAATGTAAGCATCTAAGCCTTGAGATTTACCTAGTATTTCTGCAGCTTTTCCCGGCAGCGCTTTTCGTTCTTCTGTTCCTAAAGATTTTGGTAATGTTGAATTCCCTAACAATGCTTTCGCTTTGTTGAGTATATCACCTGATGTCATGTTTTACCTCGCTTATGCTTAATAAGCTATTTTAGCAGGGTTTATTTATAAATTTTACTAAAAATAACTACTCTTCGGTAGTTCAAAATTGGCAAAACTTTCAAAAAGAGAGCATTTTCTTTAAATCTATATGATTTTGAAAGTTATGGGTCGAAGTGAAGAACAGATCGGGCCGGGAAAGTTGGTGAAGGTGGATACTCATTCAATCCTAACTTTTTTAACAATTACATCTTCAACTGGCTTATCTTGTCCGTCAGTCTGCACCGCTACGATTTCATCGACGACATCCATCCCTTCTGTGACTTTTCCAAAGACCGGATGTTTATTGTCTAAAAAAGTATTATCAACTACGTTAATGAAAAACTGGCTTCCGCCGGTGTTCGGTCCGGCATTAGCCATAGCTATAGTTCCACGGACATTACTCGCTCCTTTTGCAAATTCATCTTTGATCTTATATCCTGGATCGCCGGTTCCCCAGCGCGCTTTCTTAGAATTGTCTTTGCTCAGCGGGTCTCCACCTTGAATCATGAAATTTTCTATCACGCGGTGAAATTTTGTATCATCATAGAATCCTTTTTCTGCCAGATCAATAAAATTTTTAGTGGTGATAGGCATCTTATCTTCAAATAATTCTAATTTGAATGTTCCTAAGCTAGTTTCAAATACTGCTGTTTTGTTTTTTATGGTTGAACCTCCGCAAGATACTAAAAATAAAGTAATGCTTAATATTCCAAATAATTTAATTATTTTATTTATCATATGGTGTGTTTGTATTTGTTTCCGGTTATGGCAGCCAAGTCTTGTTGCTCTTTAGTTTGTCAGGCAAATATTTGTCGATAACATAGTTTAACCCATGTTTAGCCAGTGCCTGCTGTTCCGCACGCACTTTCATTTTTGCCATCTGTTCCAAAGCTTTCTGCCAGGACTTGTGATGGATGACGAAAGGATCGTTTTTGATTAAATCTTTAATTTTCTTAACGTCAATTTCTTTCAAGGGATGAGTTGGTAGTTTGTAGTCTATGATGTCTTGGGGAGTGATGCCGATAAACTGTGCCTGCGGAACACAGAAATATTCATTGATATGCGCGGCATTTCCGCTTCCTACTTTAAGGGTTCGGTAAATATTTCCAAACCCGTACGGATCACCATCAGTAAAAACATATACTGGAATCTTCTGGTCATCTGCCAGCTTCCTGATAAATCTCCTGCAAGCCCGCGTAGGGACTCCGCCCATAGAAACGAGAATACATTTTGCTTTCTTCCAATACTTGTGCTTGTTCAACCTTTCAAACATACCGCTGGTTTCAATAGCTAAAATAAATTTTGCATCAGTCTTAAATCGTAAATGTTCTCCGGAACTGGGAACGGAGTACGCTCCTGAACCAAATTTAGTGCAGTCAATCTCCAATTCTTTTCCGGTTTCCTGATCAACATCAATAACGGTCAGCTCTCCCGCAACATCTCCGCCTTTTTCTTCTGGAATAAAACCGATCTGTTCCCTATTGACGGTCATCATGGCTTCAATGTCATCCATGACGTTATCAGATTCCGGCTGTTCCAAGAATCGCGCATCTCCCCAGTTTTTACTGACATAATAAGCTTCCCTCTTGGTAGCGATGTCGTCAGTTTCTAATAACTGCTTGGACAAGGCCATCATCCGCAAGGTTTGGGCAAAGGTTTTGATGGTTGATGCAGTAAGTGTTCTTTCTTTCACGCCAGGCAATAATTTGAAATATCCTTCCTTTTCGTCATATTCTACGTTGCTCAAGGCGCGTAAAGGAATTTTTATCTGCGGCTGTTTTAATTTTTTGATGTCCTGCTGCATAGTATCAGCGACACCTACGATTTTCTTAATTACTTCTTTTCCGCTTGCTGCTTCTTTCTTTTTTGCCATTTTTGGTTTTGTGAGGTTAGTTTGTCTTAATTAGTGTTAGTTTAATTTGCCTGGTTTTTGATATTGTGATAACAATTGGTCTAACTCTTGTGTCAGTGCTAATCTTGGTTCCGCAAAATTTTTCTGCGCAGCAAAAGCTGGCGAAGTTTCTACCATAAGTTTAGCGATAGTCTCGCTGACATTGGAGTAAGCTGAAAATTGAACCTGCTTTATTTTATCCTGCGGGCTGCCTTCGCGGAGAGTTATGTCGTAAAAATGCAGGGCATAATGGGGCGTGAGTAAACCAACACTGACAACTTCCTGCGTTATTTGCGAGACGGGGTTTTCGTGTTTAAAAAAATCATTTATCGGATAAAGGTTTAATGTATCCGCCGTAGGTTTTTTCCCTAAAGCAACGACCCTATAAAATGGTTCTCCCATGATCATATCCTGCGACGGCCGCTGATAACCTCGCGCTTCATCAAATAAACCCTTGATTAAGTCCACTGCTTTATTTAATCCGGTTTCAGCTTTCCAATATACCTCATGGGAAGACCTGTTTTCGTTGTCGCTGCAATCAGTAACTGTGGCTACTCTTTCCGAACCTAATTGAATGTACTTTATACGTGGGCTTTCACCATTAACGACAGTAATTTTCATTTTCAGAATAAAGTGGTCTGCTCTTCCTCCGTATCAAAATCATCATCTTCATCATCATCACCGCCAAATGCGTCCTTTGTTTTATTTTTCTTCATTTTCTTTGGCTCCTCCTCTGCTTCTTCCGGTTGTTTTTCATCCTGGCCAATTTTTGCCAGTTCAGGATCGTAATCGGGGTTATCAATGCCGATCTCTTCTAATTCACCGCGGACTTGTTCCAGCATAGTATATAAATTATCTTCAATTTCTTTCTTTTTAATCTCGTCAAAGCCGACGATTTCTTTCAAAGCATCAGCAACATGAGGAATATATTTCTGGATATATCCTCTCTTCTTGGCTTCTTCCCCAATTCTTCTTTTCTTATTGACGAAGGAGGCCAGCTTTCTGCCGCAATCCTGCAATGCTAATTTGATCTCTTTGACAATCTCTTCATAATGCGCTAATGCTTCCTTAGATTCTGAAGTAAATGGAACCCATACGGAAGTCATATGCACTACTACGGTGCAAGCTCCAACAGGCAAGGAATTTCTGCTTTGCTGCAAGCCATAAGTTTTCCAGCTGGTGTTTTGGATGGAGTTCGTGATTGCGCATGCTCCCTGTTGATATAGTAATGGGACGCGGTTTGCAAATCGCATGATGCGTACTGCAGATTCTCCTTCTTGCTCGCCGCCAAAAGCAAGAGCGGCTTCAATAACAAAAGGATTTCCTCGGTATACTGCTGCCGGCCGGGTAGCGGAACAATAAAATTCGGCATTAATTTCTTTACGCAATCCTTTTTCCAAATCTTCTGCGCCGATTGGAGAAATACAATCAGTTGGTGGAGCGATAATCTTAGTTTTCTTAATCCCTTCATACAGCTTTTCGGCCATATCCCTAGTTACCTGTTTGGGATTAGTTCTTGGCAATAAAGAAGAATTTTCACAGATTTCTTTAGCAGTGTTTGGACCAACCCGAACGAATTCTTCCGTAAGAAATTGCTGCATGGTCTTACTTCCAGTCAGCTCCAGCATTTTAATCAGCCGTCCTAATTCCACTCCGTAAGGGTGAGGTTTAATTTCTTTTGGTTCCGGAGGAAGCTCGTTAGTGGATCGGGCAAAGATAATCTGCTGTGCTTCCGGCGTGACGTAAATGATAGTGCAATGCGGGTTGACAATAGCGGTTTCTTTCAGGTATTCATCTACCGATTGCCTTCCTTTCATGTAACTTCCATCAAGATCAACTTCAATTTTTGTACCGTGCTCTTTTCCATCCCAATCAACTTCTCGCTCTTCCAAAATCTGCGGCAGGTTGGTCTGAGTATCAATCTTCAGTTTCATCATCTGCGCTTTAGCATTTGATGCGGTTTTAGAAATGACCGTTGCTGGTTTTCCAGTAGTAAGCTGTCCATACAACACTGTTGCAGAAATACCTATCCCTTGCTGTCCGCGGGTAGCAGCCAGTTTGTGAAATTTAGAACCATATAATAACCGTGCAAAAATGTTTGGGATTTGTTTCTTGACAATTCCGGGACCATTATCTTCTACAATCATGCGGAATCTAGTTTCGCTAAGCGCAATCAATTCTACCGTGATTTCTGGCAAGATTCTTGCTTCCTCACAGGCGTCCAGAGCATTGTCTACTGCTTCCTTTACCGCGGTTAAAAGTGCCCTTCGCGGATTATCAAATCCTAATAAATGCCGGTTCTTTTCGAAAAACTCTGCAATAGAAATCTCTCGCTGCTTCTTTGCCAGTTCTTCAGCGCTCTTTTCAGCCATTAAGCTGGAAGAGGTTGAATTATTTTTAAAAGTTGCGGTAAGGTAACCTCATAATATAGAATTTTTACCCAAACAATATCTCTTTCTTTTTCTTCTCTAAAAATTGGAATACGGTCTTGTGCATGGAGCCTTGCAATAACATCGCTACTGCCTGTCTTGCCAGGGAAACACTTCCCATCTCCCCTAAAATCCCGATGGTTTTTCCGTAGATAGAAATATGCGTGTCTGTCAAGCGCTCAATTTCTGCTCTAGACTTGCCGCCTGCACCAATAACTCTTCCCTTTAATCGTTCCATGGTATTTTTATTTTTTCCGGCAATATCTTTCATATCGATTATTTCTAATAAATAATCTTGTTTTAATAGCAACAGCGCTAACTTTGGATTAAATCCCCGGGCAATAGCACGGACAATTTCTCTAGCAGTAAAAAGCATCAAGCCGTCATCACCAGTTATGGCTACGTCTCCTTCTTTAGAAATATCTAAATGGCATTTTGTTTCTTGCTCTATTTCTTTTTTGGTTTCTCCGCCTGCACCTATCAGTACAGCTACTCGCTCTTCAGGGATTTTTAATTCGTAAGAAATATCCCCATAATTTTCATTTTTTTCGTTCATGATTGTTCTTTTCGGGTAATCTTATTTAAAGTTTACCTCGGGAATCTTCAGAGGAGGTTATCCTCTGTATAATTTCCTGCTCGTTTTCTTTTATTCCAAATTTAGAAAAGAATTTTACAATATTATGTACGTCGCGTTTTAACAACTCTTCTGAATTAGGTGTTTTAACTAAAGTTGCTTGAGAGAAATCAATAAAATAAGGTTTTTCTTTGTAATTAAGTATATTGAATGGTGACAAATCGCCATGGATAAGTCCTCCATCATACAATTTTGTGATATCCTCAATAATCATATTAAAGAATTTTCTTGGTTCTTTGGGTTTGGTATCTTTCAGCATTGGTGCCGGTTTTTCATCGCCAATCATCTCTTCAATTAAAATATGGTTCATAAAAGTAATTGGTTCCGGCACACGTATCTGTGCTTTCTGCGCCCGTAACAGATTTTTATATTCCCGTTGTGTCCAGGCTAAAATGATCTGCCGGCTTTGTTTCTGCAGATAATCATAACGTGGATCTTTTTTGATGTATTCAAACATGCGGTTAAAA
>CAYRMP010000063.1:0-7054 GCA_964425545.1 uncultured Methanosarcinales archaeon
AGTTAAATTTGGGGGTGTCCAATTTGAATAAAACAAACAACAAGCCTATCTTCGACGTATTTTTTCGAGAGAAGCCAGCAATGATGCTGGTAGAGTTAAAGAACGCCAATGAAAATGTCTATGCTTCTGTGCTGGCAAAACAGATTGACTGCACGTATTCGCATGTAGTCAAGATTCTGCAGGAGATGCAGAAATCTGATTTAATCAGATTCAAGAAAGAAGGCAGATTAAAATTATTAGAACTGACCAAACGCGGTCATGAGATTGCTTCTAATATTGAAAGCATAAGAACTATGTTGTAATTTTTTATTTTTTTATTGTTTGTAAAGTATGAAATACTTTTAAACTAGAGAAAAATATTTTTTATTTTTCTCGTTTGTCGGTTTTTAATTCTATTGAAATAATCGGTTGAGGACAATAGTTTCGCATATTAGTTAGCCTCAACTAAAGAGAAGTTCGAATAATTCATAAAACTTCTCTAAGAGACTGTGAAAGGGCGGAATTTTAGCTTTAATATTGTCAAAAATTCCTTTTTTCAAAGTTCTCTAATGTTTGAAAGACCCGCATTATTTATGCGTTATTTAGGTCTTTCATTATAATTTCTACTGGAAGTTTTCATTGTTAGAAAGTAAAGTTAAAAATAAAATAAAAAAATAAAAAAAAGATTAAAATCTATTCAAGATAAATTTTCAATCTATCCATATCCAACTTCCAATCTGCAGGAAGCCGTTCAGTTCGCTGGTAGTATTTAACCAAACGTCTGATTTTGGAATTAGTTAACAATAATCCTCGCTTAGCAGCCTGATCCTGCTTGTTCTTTTCCAAGTGCCGCTGGATGTATACCATTTTCTTGATCAAGTTGCGTAGATCTTCCGGCATCTCTTTAGACAATCCTTTTTCATTGAGAATGCTGGAAACCTTTTTTCCGGTTGATGCTTTAACGCTTCCTACTCCGTGCGCATCTCGTAATAGAAGACCTATTTCAGAAGTGTTTTTTCCTGCTTTTGCGTATTTAACAATAAGTTTCTCTACATCCGGCCCTTTGTATGGAACCCAGACTGGAACTTTCTTGAGCGGTTTGGTGCTTCCGCTTTTTCCTCGTGCTCTAGAGTGCATTTTTGCCATTGTTTTTACCTCGTATGGTTTATTTAATTCGAGAATGAGTAGTTAGTTACTTACTTCATCTCCAGTACAGACAAGCCTAGACCGATCTGTCTCTCGAATGAAAGTAAAATTATATCGCTTATTTATAAAGATTACCACTAATTATGATCTTTATTATTTCTGGCGCGCAGGCTAAAGAACAAGAGAGCAATGACAGCAATCACTGCTCCAAAAACAAAAGCATAATCGGAGTTTATTTTCCAAAGGAACCCTGCTATCAAGGAAGCAGGCAGATACACTAATCCCATCATAAAATTATAAAGTCCTATGGCTGTGCCCCTCTTTACAGTTTCAAGGTCGGAGATATATGCTTTGCTCTGGCTTTCGTCTATGGAATAAAAAATCCCAAAGAGAATAAAAAGATACAAGACCTCTAATTTTGTTGAAGCAAAAATAAACCCCAGATTCATCAGCACATACAGCAAGTACCCTGAAAAGATTATTCTTTTTCTGCCGATAATATCTCCTAGTTTTCCAATCGGAGCTGAAACAATCACAAATGAGAGGTTAAATAAAGCATATAATAGTACAATGTCTTTTACCGTAAATCCGATTAAGTATGCTTTTAAGAGCAGAAAACCAAAACTAAAATAAGCAAAAGAGAAAAGCATTGAAGAATAGAGATAGTGCTTGTAACCGCTGCTTAGATTTTTATACGCTACAAATATATTTTCAGGGGGCGTTCTTGGTGAAGATTTCTCTTTTATGAAAATCAGCAACAGGACTGCAAGAGCTGCCGGAATTAAGGCGATAAGAAAAAGCATCTTGAATCCGTAGCTAGTTTCACCATAATGCGCAAGCATCAAATAGGCAATCAATGGCCCGAGAATTGCTCCTGCTTTATCCAAAGCCTTATGAATCCCAAAGGACAACCCTCTATTTTTAGTGTTTGTTAAAGATGATATCCAAGCATCTCTGGGGGGTCCCCTAAAAGACTTGCCTAATCTTTCAATAACTCTGAAGAACGATGCTAATGCAATGGTGTTTGAAAAAAACAGAATCACTTTTGCCAGTGTTGAGAACCCATAACCTAAGCCAGAAAATAATTTACGTTTGCCGGTGCGGTCAGAAAGCATCCCAGAAATATGATCCAGCGATGAGGCAGCAAAATCAGATAATCCTTCTATTAGTCCAAGAAAAACCACTGAAGCTCCTAGAATAGCAGTAAAAAATATTGAGAATACTGAGAATATAGCTTCAGAACTCACATCGGTCAGAAAACTGACCACACCTAGAAGATAAACATTTAGATTTATCCCCCATATCTTTTTCCTCATGGACGGAGTAAGATTACAGGATTAATAAGATTTGCGCAGATAAAAAAAATTAGCCCCGAGCGGACTTTCGCTCCAACATTCTAATCGTCGCGGTGGGTTACTGGTAACCCGCCTAACTCGCCTAGATTGCTGGCTTTTCGAACCGCTGTCAAAGCCTTTCATTCTCTTTAGAGAGACCAAAGGGCTCTATCCTAATGTGGCATTTTTGAGTCCACTAGACGACGGGGCTGTAACTTATACCTGTGCTTTATGGTGCTAAAGCCAATTTCTTTATAAAATTTGCTTTGTTATGCCCTGTTTGTAAATCTAAGTTATTGGCCTTTTTTCACGCAATGCGTCTACGGCGCACTACGACGTACCCCACGAGCGGCGCTGTTGTAATAAGAAGGCAGTTACCAAGAAGGTCCAAGTTAACACTACTGCAACCAAACCACGCCGCCCGAGTTTCGTTGCTCGAAGAGATCCATACTTGAACAGTTTTACCAAAGTAGCTTCCAATCTCAACTAAAGTAGAAGGATCTTGAAGTCCAGTTAACTGGCGCACGAAACGCGCCATCAACGGATCTTTCAACCCTTTTTCTAAAGTAGTATGGGAAAGAGATCTATCCCATAATATTTTCCTCTCTTCCTTTCTGATAAAAGGAAGCAAGATTCTTTGGTGCGCTTGATTAATTTCAGTCTTTCCACCGTGTTTAGTAAAATCATTTTGATGAGGGTGATGGATGATTTTCTGTTCGCCCCAATCGATAACCGTATTCTGAGCATGCCAGCCGTCTCCGTTGCCTTTGTTTTTATATTGCATCAGTACTGGTTTAACTTCTGGATTGTCTCTATTTTGATACAGAGCAGCAACAAGATTGTAAGTTCCTGCAAAACTAAGCAGGGACATTCCTTTTGATTCAAAATGGACTATCGCCCGATACGGAGTAAAGTTGATTTGTTTCCCTGCCTCGTCTCTCTCGATATCTTTTCGCACATATAAATTATCATGCTGCTCAAACACGTTTCCATCAGCATCAACACACTGAAGATATTCAACAGCTAAGAAATCATCGTCAACAGAATAAACACGAGGGGTTCGATTATAAGAGACAAGATCTTCTTTTCGAGTGCAGATTTCATGAAGCGCGTCTTCTAACGATTTTCCATCACGCCGGTAGCCATTCCCTTTTTTCCGTTCAGCCATAAAAGCGAGTAATTCTTTTTCATGGCCTTCAAGTTGAGCAATAGCTAATGATGTTTCTTCTTGGGGAATTCCAAGTTTTTCAGCTACACTAAATGCATACCGTACCGCATCTTGATTGTATACCATCGTAGTTCTAAAATGATTAGAGAACTTTGAAAAAAAGGAATTTTCGACGATATTAAAGCTAAAATTCCGCCCTTTCACAGTCTCTTAGAGAATTTTTATGAATTATTTAAACTTCTCTTTAGTTGACGATAAACTATAGGAAATAACCTTAATTTTCGTATGTTTTGAAATGAGTGTAAGTTATTTCCTACTAAGCAAATCACTTATTTGTTAAGAACAAGTTCCGATTATTAAAGTGATTTGCTATAATATGCGAAACTATTGTCCTCGACTAATATATTCTAAATAATAGAATGGTTTTTAATGGTTAGCTTTTGCTTTACTATAATGGATGCTTCTACGAATAAATCTGCAAAGGATTTTTTTCCTTATCAGAAGATTAGATTAGAGCAAGAGAAATTATTGCAAGATATCGATGAGGCGTTTCATAATGAAAAAATTCTTCTTGCTCATGCACCAACTGGTTTGGGAAAAACAGCCACGGTTTTATCTGTTGCTCTATATCATGCACTCGGGATAACCAAAATTACCAATTCCGGAACGCCGGGAGCTTCGCTGGTGAGCGAAAAGAAACGGGTGCTCTTTCTGACCAGCAGACATACCCAGCACGCTGTAGCTGTAGAAACATTACGGGAAATAAAACAGAAAGGGATTTCTTTTTCCAGCATCGACCTCGTCGGAAAACGTTCCATGTGCAGCCAGGAGATTGCCGGCTTGTTCGGAAATGATTTCAATGATTTCTGTAAGACCGTCGTAGCAAAGGGAGAATGCGAATTTTACAATAATGTGCGCAGCAAACAGCAGCTCACGGTAGAAGCGAAAAAAGCGCTCAGCGATTTGCAGCAGCATTTGCCCCTGCACAATCGGGAAATAATGGACTTCTCTCGAGAGCAGAAAATGTGCGGCTACGAAATTGCTGTAGCTATGGCGAGAACTGCTGATGTGATTATTGCTGATTATAATTATCTTTTCAATCCCCATATTCAGCAGAATTTTTTTGCTAAACTAGATTTAGAATTAAAAGATGTTATTGTCATAGTCGATGAAGGACATAATCTCCCTTCCAGGGTGATTGATATTCTTAGTTCAAACCTGAGCAGCATTACTATAAAGAATGCTGTGTTGGAAGCAAAGAAATTTGGATTTAATGGGATGCTGTTCTGGCTGCAGGAATTAATGCGGATTTTAAATGAACTGAGTGAAACAACAAAGAATGATTTTGGTTCTAAAGAAAATTTGGTTGCTAAGGATAATTTTATTTCCAAGGTAAATGCCATAGTTGGATATGATGAATTGATTAACGAATTGGAATTAGCATCAGAAGAAGTGCGCCGCAAGCAAAAGAAAAGTTATCTTGGCGGGATAGCTGCTTTCCTGGAAGCCTGGAAAGGAGAAGACAAAGGATTTGCCAGGATTCTTGCAGAAAAAGACGGCAATTATGGGCTAGTAACTACTTTAAGCTATCAATGCCTTGATCCGCGCCTAATCACTGAACCCCTCTTCAAGCAGATTTTTACCGGCGTAATCATGAGTGGAACTTTAACTCCTTTGTTCATGTATCGTGATGTTTTAGGCATAACCCGCGGAGTAGAAAAAGAATATGGCTCTCCCTTTCCTCCAGAAAACAAACTGAGCTTAGTAATACCGGAAACCAGCACTAAATTCAATCTGCGTGGAGAAGCCATGTATCAGAAGATTGCTGCAACTTGTTCTGAAGCAGCTTCGCTCATTCCGGGAAATATTGCTTTTTTCTTTCCTTCCTACCAGCTTCGCGATAAAATTGCTGAGTATCTTCATTCTCCAAAGAGATTATTCTTTGAAAAAAAAGAAATGTCTGTTGAAGACAAAAATGTTTTTCTGGCAGAGTTTAAATCACATAAGGCTCAAGGCGGGATTTTGTTAGGAGTTTCCGGCGCTAATTTTGCCGAAGGAGTAGATTTTCCCGGTGATCTGCTGAATGGGGTCGTAGTGGTGGGATTGCCTTTAGGGAAACCAGATCTTTACACCAGGGAACTGGTCAAATATTATGAAGAAAAATTTGGCAAAGGCTGGGATTATGGGTATATCTATCCAGCTATGTCTAAATGTATTCAATCTGCCGGCAGGTGCATCAGAAGCGAAACTGACAAAGGTGCAGTGATTTATTTAGATGAACGTTTTGCCTGGCAGAATTATTATGATTGCCTACCCAGAGAAGGATTGCGGGTTACGAAGGAGTATCAGAAATTGTTGAAAGAATTTTTTGAGAAATAATTATTGGAAGAAAGTGGGAGCGTTAGAACCATTTAGGAGTCTTTATAAAAATCCACCCGCCCCTATTGTCCTCAATACTTGCTTTATTTCATTAATGGTTTGCTGCTGATGGGTTTTATCCGACATCCTTACAAAACGTAATAAAAGATCAACTAGCTTTTCTTGGTCTAAGCATTTCAATCTAAAGCCGTCGGTAATAAAGTAGAATCTGAAATTCTTATATTTCAACTCTTTAATCACAATTCCACTTACACTGCCAAGATGTTTTCCCTTGTGCGGAGATGATTCAAGTGATTCCAACAGATCAATTATTTCGTGTGATTCGCCTTTAAACTTAGCCTCGATCTCCTGAAATAACGACCTTACTATTTCGACCTTGGCCATCTTTTATTTAATTCCTTCCTAGCTTCATCTATTGACATAGTATCTTCTGAAGAAAGCAGAAATTCTCTAAGCTGTTCTTTGACAGCAAAATCGTACATTCGCTTGATGATTACTTCATAAGTGTCTTCTTTAGAGCCAAAGGTACTAATCAGCTTTTTAGTGTCATTGCTTATTTGAATCGTAGTAGGCATTCTATAGCTACTATAGTGGCTATAGGTTATAACCCTTTTGGTAGATGTTGACTACTATTTAGCAACCAGTATACTAAATAGTAACATTTATATATTAATTGTGCTTTTCCATATAAATAGGTAAAACCCGTTTGGGTAATATCATCACAATGTGAGCAGGGGTTCCATAGAATTCTACCACCCTCACCCCTCTTTGGAACCCCTTTTCAACCTATCTTTTGGCTATTTAAAAGTTGATTAAATTCTGTTAGGTGGAATTTTCACTGCGTTTCAATTCCACGAGCAAGTTATAGTTATCTATTTAGAATCATTTTACTGTACAAATTTAGACGCAGGCGAGGCTGGGTCGCGCCCTCCGAGTTGCCGAGCGATGGCAAAGCTATGCCTTGACCGACTGCCGTCTATTTCTTAATTAAATCTTTAAATAACTTTTGAGCAAGAAATCCCCACGCTTTAGCGTTGGGGATGAATTG
>CAYRMP010000064.1:0-7045 GCA_964425545.1 uncultured Methanosarcinales archaeon
TTCTATAAATAGGAATTGACCCCTCCTTCAAAAGAGAAATCATCTAAATAGTTTTATATATGGATCCTCTTAAATATTCACTGGATGAAAGCGAGAGAACATTTAGCAATTAGTATGTTTTTTGTTTTTACCGCCATAGTGTTAGTCTTGTTTTATGATAAAGAAACAAAAATTTTATCTCTTTTTACAGATTTATTTCATGGAGAAATAATCTTTGTTTTAGGGATAGGTGCAGGTTTATTCCTTTTAGGTGCCATCTTTCCAGACATAGATAGTGAAGATGACGGCAGTTATATTTTTCATCAACCAACGCTAAAACCATTAGCCAAGTTAGTTAAAGGAATTTTTGAAATTTTTGGAAAACTAAATCACAAAGGTTTTCTTCATACAATTTTAGGAATTTGCTTAACTTCTCTTGTGGTTGTGATTTTAGTTTCAATTACCTATTATTGGCTAATCTCAGATAATTTCTCGATTTTTGCTTCTTTCTTTTGGTTTACTCTTTTATTTGTCGGGCAATTCTTTCATCTTGTTGAGGATAAGATTAAAAATCCAGAATGGCCATTAAAGATAAGATAACGCGACCATTTCTCTTTTTCTTCCCGCCCTTAAATGTGGTCATCATAATTCGAGCGAAGCGAGTGTAACTTTATATAATAGGGGGTTCCGTTCATTCAAAAGAGCGAAGCGATATATCAATAGCAAATACTTTTGAGGCACACCTGACAATTCAATTATTATCTCCACAGTAGTAACATTTAAATAATAATTGTCTATTCACATTTATAAGATGGACACCGTAATACAATCGGCTTCATTATGCCCCATAAGAACAACTATAAACGGATTAGAAGTTTTACTTACTCGCAGAGCTTTTTGGAATTTTGAAAAGAATAGACCAATGAGATATCCTGGGGAATGGGTATTTGCAGGTGGTTCTTATGAAACTAGTGATGTAAATCTAGCCGAAACCGCTGTAAGAGAATTTAGGGAAGAATTGAAGTATGAAGGGTCTGTTAATAATATAAAATTTCTTCGTTCTGGTTATCAGAACTCTCATGGAAAAAGATATTTTGTTGAATTTTATACTGCATCAATAGATTTAGATTCTTCATTTACTTTAACTAAAGAAGGGGAAGTATTAGCAGTTCAATGGTTTAAACCAAAAGATGCAATTACTCTAATAAGGTCCGAACAATTCACATGTGAACAAGCAGAATCATTTAAACAAAAAGAACTGGCACATACAAAATATGGAATTTATGCAGTGAATGAACGGCAATTTCCAGTTCAAAATGTTCAAACATTGGAATTAATACAATCAATACCAGAATTAACGAGGTTATATAAAAATGGATAATATCAGTTTTGCAAGCGGATCGTTAGGGGAAGTCCAGGTATTAGAAGAAGTACTTGGAAAAGCATTATCTAAAATAGATCCTAAATCACTTCTTAATTATTCGCATCCTCTTGGAATAATTGAATTAAGAGAACAGATTGCAAAATTATATGGTGGTAGCTTATTGGCTGAAAATGTAATGATTACTTCATCTGCGCAACAAGCGTTAGTGATAACTTTTAACAATTTGTTGAATTCAGGAATGTGTGAAATTGCAGCTCAAGAGCCAGCATATTTTGGAGTTCTGAGAATATTAGGAAAAGATACTTCATTAAAAGTTACACCTTTTGAAAGTATCGATAGGGTGATTGAATCTACTGAATCAGGAATTGTTTATTTAACATCTAATTTTCATAATCCAACAGGTAAAACTTTAACAAAAGAAGAAAAATCAAGACTTGCGCAAAGTGTTAAGGTTTCAAATTCAGTCATCGTTGAGGATAATCCCCATGATTTTTTATATTTTAATGGAGAAAGACCAAGAAATGTGTTTGAATTTGCACCTAATAATACTATTTATGTTGGAGGATTTTCAAAAATATTAGCGCCAGGACTTAGAATTGGATATGTTATTGCAAATCAAGAGACAATACAAAAATTAAAATCTGCAAAGATTGATCAAGATATTTTTACATCATCTGTTGGTCAACAAGTATGCGTGAATGTGTTAAGAAGTCCAGAATATTTGAATGAACTTAGAGGATATTTTAAAGAAAAAAGAGATTTAGCATTACAAACTTTAGATGAACATTTTTCAGAACAAGAAGGTTTTAGTTGGAGTAAACCAGAAGGCGGGATTTTTATCCTTGGTCAATTTGCACCATCTCTTGATGGAACTGAAGTTGCAAGAATAGCAAAGGAAAAGTACGGATTAACACTTGAAAAAGATAAGCATACTTATGCAGATGAAAAAACAAGAAATACAACTCGTATCAATTTTGTTCAGAATCCAGATAATGTTTTAAGAGAAGGTATATCAAGATTATACAAATCATTTATTGAGGTAAAAAATGGCTCTTGAAATTATTATTACAAGCGGTGGAACGATATCAAAACTAGATGATGTTAGGTATATTGGAAATTTCAGTAAAGGTACAACTGGAGCATTAATTGCTGAAGAATTCCTAAAAAATGGAGCAACTGTTCATTATGTTTATGGGAAAGAAGCAAAGAGACCATTTAGAAGTGCTTTAGCTGTTGACCCAAGAAAATCAAAGGATGAAGAGATAGAAAGAGTGGCAAAAGCATATGATGAGTTTAATAGACGTGCTGAAAGGTTACATGAACATCCAATAGAAACTTTTGAAGATTATTATTCTACAGTACAAAGACTTCTTACACAAGGTTCTCCAGATGCTATTGTTCTTGCTGCAGCAATCGGAGATTATGGCGGTGCAGGTAAAGAAGGAAAAATAAGTTCAGATGAAGATTTTTTAAGATTAGAACTTCCAAAAAATCCAAAAGTTATTTCATTAGTTAAACAATGGAATCCAAAAGTTTTTCAGGTAGGATTTAAACTTCTTTCAAGATCAAGTCTCAATAATCTGATAGATGTTGCTTACCAACATGGAATTAAAAATCATTCAAACTTGACAGTTGCAAATACATTAATCGATGGAGATTTCAAAAAGAGAGCAACAGTTCTTATCACACCTGAAAAAGGATTAATACCTGTTTCACTCTCTGAGGTAGCTCCAATATTAGTGAATGTTGTAAATCAAAGAGTTTCAAAACAACATTATAAAACAAAAGTTACACAAGACCCCGAGTATACATCATCTATGGGGGCAGAAATTGCTCAATTTAGAGAATATATACAAAAATTGAGTCAATTGAATTTATTTGAGCCTTATTTTGAGGGTTCAAATAAGCAATTTGGATTTTTAGCCACACGAGTACCCCAAGGGGGATTTTTAATAACTTCAAGAGGAAGTGATAAAAAAAGTATGCCTATTGATGATGTCGTGTATATTCCGAAAGTAGATTTTAATTCAAAAACAGTATATGTAACTTCAACAGGCAAGAAAGCATCATTAAATGCAAATGTCGCTGCAAAATTATTTGAAGAACATCCTGAAATAAATGTTATTCTACATTCACACGTTTTCCCAGGAGTATCAAATAAAACTACAGTTGATTATTCCCCTGGAACTCAAGAAGATGTTGATGAGGTAGCTAGTCATTTAAGAGGAAACAACAGAATTGTTGAATTGGCTAATCATGGAATTATAGCATTAGGAAAAGGATTAGAAGAAGTTATATCAACACTTGACGTTGAACCTGCTTATAACAATTTTCCAGAATTTTATGATGCAATCTATGCGAGATTTCAAGAATCAACTGAGTTTGTTGATTTAGTTTCAAGAGTTGTAAATCAACATGAATCAATCTTAGATCTTGCAGCAGGAACAGGAGAAGTAAGTTCTCAATTATCTGAAAGAGGATACAAGTCAATTACCTTGGCTGACAGAAGCAGAGGAATGTTAAACGTTGCATTAAAAAAAGTTGGTACAAATATACCTACTTTCGAGACTACAATGGAAAAAGTTGAAGTTAAAGGCAATTATGATGCAATAGTTGTTAGGCAAGCAATTAATTACTTAATGAATTATGGAGGATTAGTTGCAGGGTTTAAAGCAATGCATAACTCACTTAATCAAGGTGGAAGATTAGTCTTTAATGCTCCAAACTATGACGGAACTAGCAAATATGGAGAAAGAAACCTTGAATATGACTATGGACATTTTCATGTTAAAGTTAAAGAAATGAATTCTGTTGATGGAAATATTATTACACACACTCAACATTGTGTGCTAACAAGACATGATGGGTCAGACATGAAGAAGATTTATGACTTAAATAGATTTGGTCTAATTACGGTCGATGAATTTACAAAAGCATTACATGAATCTGGATTTACAGATGTTAAACTTCTTGGAAAAGGATTGGATGATTATACCCCCAAATCTAAGACATTATATTGTGTAGCAACGAAATAGTGGAGTGTGCCCCCTATCTAAAAATAAATTTCTTTCTCAAGAGAAAGACAACGTGTCCGAAGGACTAGGAACCCCCTATTATTAAAAAAAGGAACTCAAATTTTATTGAACCTAACGACCATCCAACGTAATAACCTATTCTCTCCACTACAACAATCTATATAATAAGAAAATCCATAAAATCTCTATGCTTCTTCAGCAACTACGCTTACAGAACATCCGCTCGTATATAGACGGAACTATCTCTTTTCCAGAAGGAACCACTTTATTGTCCGGAGATATCGGTTCAGGAAAATCTACTATTCTCTTAGCTATCGAATTCGCTTTGTTCGGCTCATCCCGCCCGGAGTTACCGGCAGAATCTCTCCTGCGCAAAGGAGCAGCCAAAGGCATGGTAGAACTTGCCTTCTCACTTAACAACCAGACAGTAATTGTCCAGCGCCATCTCAAGAAAGAAAAAGATGCCATCAAGCAGATGCCCGGCCATATCATCTACAATAATGTCAAGAAAGAACTTCTGCCGGTAGAATTGAAAGCAGAAATCCTAACTATCTTAGGTTATCCTGAAGACCTTCTCAGCAAAAACAAAAATTACATCTTCCGTTATACCATCTACACCCCGCAGGAAGAGATGAAACTCATACTGCAGGACAGCAATGAAACGCGGTTAGATGTGCTCAGAAAAATTTTCAACATCGACAAGTACAAAATCATCCGGGAAAATCTGCAGATCTATCTTAAAAAAATGCGCACTGATCTGGCTGTCCTAACTACGAAGATTGAACCGCTTTCCGAATACACTCAACTGGCCTTGCAGCAAGAAGAAGAAAAAAAGAAAATAGATTTTTCAATTCAAGAAATAACTCCTCTTCTGCAGATCCTGCAAAAAAAGCGCCAGTTACAGCAGGAAGAGACTGAAAAATCAGATCAGCAGCAAAAAGAATACCTTCAGCTGCAGCAGGAAATTAACCTGGCCGCGCTCTTAGAAAAAGAGATCAGCAGCAATTTAGAACAGCTTCTGCAGAAGAAAGAACATCTTGTCCAGAAGATAGAAGAACTCTCTATCCCAAAAGAGCTTGCCGCAAATTCCGAACAGCTGCATGCAGAATTGCGCCGGGAAGAAAAAAAGAAAGACCATTTACTTAAAGAAAAAAATGAGCTGGAAGGAAAAATAAGAAACATCCAGAACATCATAGTTATCACCAAAGAAGAGATTACCCGAACCGCAAAAGAAACGGCTATCATTCCTGAAGCAGAAAAAAAGAAGGCAGAATTAGTAGAAAATATTTCATTAAAAAAAGAGTTGTTAGATAAAAAAGGCGAGATTGACCTGCTTCTGGAGAAAACCTCTGCGGTAATTGTTAAGAATAAAACCCTCCTTGAACAATCAGCAGAGATACAGGAGACCATGCAAAACCTGGAAAATTGTCCGACCTGCCTGCAGGAAGTTTCTGCAGAACATAAACATGCCATCATCGGCCAGGAACAGGCTAAAATTATCAAAGCGCAAGCCCTTCTTTCCGAAATGGAGAAAACAAAAAAAGAAATCATCTCACAAAAAGAATCACTGGAAAAACAAATATTAGACCTTTTCTCTAAAGAAAACCAGCTGGCTAAAATCAATGCGGAATTGCAGCAGCTTAAGAAAAAAGAAGGATGGATTAGGGAGAAAACAGAACAGCTCCGCCAACTGGTGCAGGAAAACAATTCTTTGATGCTCCTGCTGCAAAACCTATCCCCTGCTCAAAAAATAGAAGAAATCACTTTGAGCATCACTGAAAAACAGAGGTTGCTGCAAGGCCTGCTGCACCAAGAATTATTACATAAAAATCTGCAGGAATTGCTCCATCAGGAACAGCAATATGCCGTAAGAAAAAATCAAATCCAGAAAAAGAAAGAAGAGTTACTTACATTCTCTCGTGAGAAAAAAGATTTAACGGCTATGATCAATATTCAAAAAAAGATCGCTTCGGAACTTATTGAACAGGAAAAAGAAACTGCCGTAAAACTGGCTCAATTTCAAACTCAGCTGGAAAACGTCAAACGCCATTATCTAGAAATCCAAGAAAGAGTCAGCTTGCTGCAGAAAGAAAAAGAAAGATTGGGAAGAACACAGGAACTCTACTGCTGGCTGGAAGAACATTTACTTCCTTTGACTTATACGATAGAAAAACAAGTGATGGTCAGCATCCATCATCATTTTGACCTGCTCTTTCAGGAATGGTTTTCTGTTTTGATTGAAGATGTAAACATCTCCTCCAGGCTTGACGATTCTTTCGCTCCTGTCATTATGCAAAATGGATATGAAATAGCTTTCAGCGACTTGAGCGGGGGAGAAAAAACTTCGGCAGCTTTAGCCTACCGCTTGGCTTTAAACAAAGTTATTAACACGATAATTAACACCATCAATACTAAAGAACTGCTCATCCTCGACGAACCCACTGATGGTTTCAGCATCGAGCAGCTGGATAAGGTGCGGGAAGTCCTGGAAAAACTGCAATCGCGGCAAACTATCATCGTTTCCCACGAATCCAAAATAGAAAGCTTTGTGAATAATGTCATCAGGATTGAAAAGGAAGGGCATATTAGCAGTGTGCTGACATAAGCACATATTCTAGAAAGTTTTATATATCAAACCCTGCCCGGT
>CAYRMP010000065.1:0-7023 GCA_964425545.1 uncultured Methanosarcinales archaeon
TAACACATAAATGATGCGGGTCTTTCAAACTTTAGTTGAGGCTAAACTAATATGCGAAACTAATGTCCTCAACTAAAATTCAATAACTCTCTTTAATATTTCTCCACAGAAAATATAATAAACCCCTTTCATATCTAAATCTTAAAAAGATGGTCCTAGAGAACTCTAAAGCTTGTTTTGAATATAATACCTATCACGAAGGAGAAAACAAAATCCTCAAGATTTCTTGTGAAAATTGCAATTTTCCCCCTTCTATCGAATACAGCGAGTTATGCATGTCCAAAGTTGTGGATCTGCTCATGGAAGTTACTGGAGTTACCACTATTATTCTTTCCCAGCAGAGAGAATATCAATATGATTATGGCCAAGTATCATTATTGAACGAGCTAGCTTCTGTCTACAAGCACCTGACTCAGGAAGAAAGGTTTACCTATTCGCATTTAGTGGTAGATCCGCTGCATGAAAGATATATCCGCAGCTCTTATGCCCTATTTCAGCGTTTGATATCCAAACGATTGAAAGAAGATCCTTTTGCTGCTTTTGTAGAATTAAAACGTTTGGAAACAAGAGAGAGAATAAAACTTAATTCCCTCCTCGATGCCAGACATTCAGCTACTCAGCGAAAATTTATCGGCATTCTGGAAGCAACTATCAAGATCATTGAAAACATGAAAATTATCGTACTTTTGATGTCCCACAGCCAGGAATATAAAGTGGGCCAGCGTGAGATTTACGGCAATGCTTTTTTTCCTACCACTAAGCCTGATTTCATGTTCACCAAATTACTCACTGAATTTCCGCAGGGAAATCTAGAAGACAGCTACAACTTCAAAATTGACACTGATGAATGTGAAGTAAATATCTTTTCTTTCGATGACAATGTAAAAATGATGTATCATCTGACTCCCCCTGAGTTTCTGTTTACCGAAGAAGAATATCAATTGCTTGACGATGCTAAACGTATCATGTCCGAACACAAGCCGGCTAAAGAAGAGTTTGTCGACCCGCAGCGTATGCGGGAAGTGTTTTTCAATATCGGAAAAGATTTGCTTATTGATTTATCCCAGCACCAAAATTTGAGAATCAAAGATGAAAAATTAGGCCAATTGGCTCAGGCATTACTAAGGCATACGGTTGGTTTCGGGCTGATAGAACTTCTCTTGTCTGATCCTAAAGTACAGGACGTCAACATTAACTCTCCTAACGGGGCATTACCTGTTTTCATAGTTCATCAGGATTACGGAGATTGTTATACCAATATTTATCCCACTCTCTTAGAAGTAGAAAGCTGGGCCACTAAACTGCGTCTGATCTCTGGCCGTCCTCTTGATGAAGCAAATCCTATTTTAGATACTGAGTTGAAAGTAGAAGGATTTACTTCAAGAGTTTCTGCCCTTACTGCTCCATTAAGCCCGACCGGATTAGCCTTCTCCTTTCGGCGTCATAGAGATTTTCCCTGGACTTTTCCGTTATATATGCAGCCTAAAATACGTTACATGGATGCCTTGGCTGCCGGCCTTATCAGTTTTCTCATCGACAATAACGCAGCTATCCTCGTAGCCGGAACACGAAGCTCCGGTAAAACTTCGTTGTTGGGTTCTTTCTTAACGGAAATCATGCGCCGTTCTAGAGTACTTACAATTGAAGATACTTTCGAACTTCCTTCGGAGTCAATTCGTAAATTAGGTTACAATATCGAACCGCTCAAAGTCGCCTCGGCTTTATCTGCCCCGGGTTCCGAAGTTGATCCGTCCATTGGGATCAGGTCGACTCTTCGGCTGGGAGATTCGGCAATCTTCGTCGGTGAAGTTCGATCAAAAGAAGCGATTGCGCTTTTTGAAGCCATGCGTGTAGGTGCAGCGGCCAATGTAGTTGCCGGAACCATTCATGCCGATTCTCCCTACGGAGTATTTGATCGAGTCGTAAACGATATCGGCGTTCCAAAAACTTCGTTTAAAGCTATTGATGTTATCATTGTCACTAATCCGGTTATTTCCGGCTTGAAAAAATATAAGCGTATTTTACGTATCACTGAAGTGCGCAAAGAATGGAATGAAGATCCATTGCGTGAAAATGGCTTTGTTGATTTAATGGTCTACAATGCAGTTACCGATAAATTAGAGATTACCGATGAACTGCGCAATGGGAACTCTGACATCTTAAAGCGCATGGCCGGAAGAGTAAAAGAATTTGCCGGTGACTGGGATGCAGTATGGAATAATATTACTTTGAGAGCCAACTGCAAGCAGGCACTCGTAGATGCTTTCTCAGAAACTGGAGATGAAATGCTTCTGGAAGCAGAATTTGTAGTCAAAGCGAACGATAGATTTAGGCTAATTTCTGACAAAGTAAAACCTAAGGGCGGCAAGGCAGATTCTGACAGAATTTTCTTTGAGTTCAAAGAATGGCTGAGGAAAGAAACTCGGAAGAATCAAGGAGAAGAATAATCAACCTATAGGAAATATTTTTATATTGGTAAATAGAGTAAGGGTTATGGATTGCAAAATATACAAAACACCTAATCCTTTTAATCGAAGGGATACTTCTTTACGATACGAAAAAAGCATTGCTAATCTTTTACTAAATTTTGACCGCGAAGTTAATGCTCCGGGAGCTAGGGAAGGTCTAGGTAAAATAGTTACTTCCCCCGCCGATAATGAATCGGGATTTAACATTGTGGCTTGCCAATCATTTACTCGCGCGAAAGGATGTGCGGCTTACGTGTTTATTCCGAAAACCGAACAATTATATCTTTTTAGGGAAGCAGTTTATCCTATTCGCGATGCTGGGAAAAGGTTCTTAAAAGCCGGATTAAAAGGATTAATATTTGGTGCTGAGGGAAAAGGAGTAGTCTGCCGGTCAATTACTGACAAAGATGATAATTATTCTGATGTTTACATGCAGGATGTTCTTCAGGATGATTGGTATCATTTCACGGGAACTGCAGAAATGATATTAGAAGAGCTGCAGAAAAAATGCATTTTTATCTTGAGGTAATGTGAAATACCGCATCATCACGCATGGGAACTGTACCGACGGCTACTGCAGTGCGTTTGTTGTTAAAAAATTCTTCAATATTTTTTTCGGTACAAAATTATCCGGCCGAGAGATCATAGACATCCCCGTTTTTGGCGTGCAGCCGCAGGATATTCAGGCCGGAAAATTTACTTTCTCTCCCAGAGATATCGTGGTTGACTTACCTCGGTCGGATAAAAATGTCTTTTTCTGGTGCGATCATCATTTAACCACTAAACCTGCTGAAACACTGCCGGAAAATCATTATTGGAAAGCTACTCCCAGCTGTACGGGATTTTTGATAGATATAGCTTTAGGGAAAGGTGTCAAAGCAAGCAAGGAGCTGTTGGTATTTAAGAGAGTGATTGACATTAGTGATGGTGCTGCTTATACTAAAAATGATATCAAGAACTGCTATTATAAACGTGGGAGTTATCAGCAGCATTCCCCATTGCAGAAGTTGACCATGATCGGTTCTATGTTCAATACCCGCGACCGGGTGTTGAACGACGAAATATTCAGAACCCTGCTAGCTAAAGAATTAGGAGAAACCCCTCTTTCCAGCAGATCATTATGGCAGCTTAATCCGTTAATGTTTCATAAAGCTCAATTAGAAAGTTTTGAACAATGGCGCAAGAACGTCGATACTTACTTAAGTTATGATAAAGAAGCGCAATGCGTATTGCAAGATGATCGCCTAGCAAAAATAAATATCGGTGTCCCGGATAGATTTTATTCTTACATGAAATTTCCGCAAGCAAGTTACAGTGTGAACTTAAGAATTATAGACGAAGAGAAAAAAACCCGTTTTGGAATCGGGTCAAATATCTTTCATAAAGACCGCTGCAAGGTTGACATCAGTGAATTGTGCCGGGAAGTGGGAAAGAAATTCGGCGGTTCTGGCGGCGGACATTATTATGTTGGCGGCGCAGTCATAAAAGCAGAGAAAAGCGATGAAGCGGTTAAATTTATATTGGGGAGGTTAAGGGAAAAAACGCAGTAAAGTATTTAAATCAAGATTCATTTTAAAGATTATGGAAACAGTAACTATCTCTAAGGAAGAGTACGATTATCTTAAGCGTATAGAGGAAGCAGCACAGGAAGAATTACTTCTTAGCATAAAACGCGGGCTTCAAGACGCTGCGCAAGGAAAAATACGCGAGCGCTAGAAAATTTTCTTAATCATGTCCTTATAACTGTCAAGTTCATGGTTTATTTTATCTATGGTTTCTTGTTGAGCTTTCTTATCACTCATAGTTACTAGTAAAACCGTATCAATATCTTCGTACACCAGAAAATAGAGCCGATATTTTCCCAGTTTCTTCTCTCTGAAGAAAGGGTATCCTAACGGTTTTCCAACTTGCCAAGTTTCTTTCAGCTGCTGAATGATGTTTTCTACTTGCTCTTGATAGTCTTTTGGCAACAATCTCTCTTTGGTGTCAAATTCTTTTGTCGATACAACACGAATCACATAGTGGCTTTTTAGGTGAGAATTAAAAGGATTTGTGGTTTGGAGAAGATATTGGATTTATTTTAGAAGAGTTTGGATGACAAATAACTAATTACAACAACTTATCAATTGTTCTATAGAAACCAAAAGAATATCGGGGGTCGGCGTCATTTACACATTTTCCAGTAGCCATGTCAAATTTGTTAGGGCTTCCTTCATCAGCTTCAATGATCAGGTATTTTTTACCTACTTTTGCAACTGTTTCTTCTTCCGAAGAAGTTACACCAGCACCATGAAGATATACTTTAATTTTATCGCCTGGTTCGAGAGTAACTTTCTTTTTAGGTTTTTGCGGTTCTGCAACAGTTTTAATACTTTCAATAGTACTTTCTAAATCTTGGTCTCTGTCGGGATGATAACGGTCCCCTTCAAGAACATAATCTGCGCCCAATTCTAGAGTGCCTTCCCTTAAAGTTACTTGAGAAGTATATCCTCTTTCAGGGTTATTCTTATAGGGAATAGATTCTGCCCAAACACTAGCGCCATCAGAATTCTCTAATTGTTTTTTTTGTATAACTTGGCAAATAAATGATTTGTCCTAACATTTGATTATTGCAACCAAAATAATTTATAAGAATTATTGTCGTGATAAATATATGCTAAATTAGCTCACTTCTTATAACACACTTCGCAGTTTTTTAATTCTCCTTCGATTTGAGCATGCAGCAGGCATAATAATTTTGAATGTTTGATATGTTCACTGATTTTTTGGATCTGGTGGAATGCCGAGGCTGAATCTTTTATCTCCGCTATCATTTCTCTGATATATTCTTTCAATTCTTGCGGAAAACTAATCCCCATGGCCCTTTTTTCTTTAGTATATTGCGATACTGCAGCTTCAGTAATATTCAGTAATTTAGCTATTTCTTTCTGCGATTTCCCTTTCTCTTTTAATGCCGCCACTATTTCTTTTCTGATGGCAGGAAGTATGTACCACACTTCAATCTCCTGCGGATGCCGTATCGGGGTTTTCATGCAATATTACAAAACAATGAGAAGTTAAAAATCTATTGGAGAAACGTACGTATTAAGTCCACTCTTAAAAGTGCTGGCTCGGCCAAGAGGTCTGCCGTGCTTTGGTATTCGTAAGACAAAGTTTAGATGCGAAAACCTGCGAGAATACGATATTATGCTGCAAATAGCACAACGGATTTTCGCCACGGCAGACGGCCCGCCAAGCACTTTTTATCAACAGACTTAATACCTACGGAGAAATTAATAAAAAAAAATTAAAAGAGAAAAAAATTAATTTAACAGTTCAGCATCGACTAATCCATAGCCGAAAAAACTATCCCTGCCTACTGCACCTAAATCATCAGCGGTACTCTGAAGCAACGCTCTGATTTCTACATTGCTCAGAAAAGGATTTGCTTGGATTGCTAAAGCTGCCGTTCCTGAAACGTGTGGTGTAGCCATGCTGGTTCCACTGATAGTATTATATCCTCCACCTTTCCAGGTAGAAAAGATATTAACTCCTGGCGCAGCTAATTCAACTTGCGTTCCAACATTGCTGAATGAAGCAAGGTTATTATTGTTATCCGTAGCAGATACAGCGACTACTGAATCGTAGGCGGCAGGATAGGAAACCGCTCCGCCATAATCATTGCCGGCTGCAGCTACCAACAATACTCCGTTAGCATAGGCATTATCAACAGCGTTATGCAAAGCTTGCACATCCGAGTTAGATCCCAAGCTCATGGAAACAACATCAGCACCGCTGGTGACACAATAGTCTATCCCAGCAATAATATCACTGATGTATCCAGAACCTTGTCTATTAAGAACTTTTGCTGCTAACAGTGAAGCTTGCGGTGCAACACCTACCGTTCCAATTGTATTATCAACTGCAGCAATCGTTCCAGCAACATGTGTCCCATGTCCGTTATCGTCATCCCACTTAGTAGGGTCAACTATTGCACCTTTAGCAACAAAGTTTTTTCCTCCCACAATATTATTCTGTAAATCGGGATGATCTTTATCTATTCCGGTATCAACGACACAAACGGTTACACCAGCGCCTGTTCCATTAGCAAGATCAGCATCAACCCTATCTACTCCCCAGGGGAGTTTTTGTGCTGGTTGGGAAGAGGTTGGTTTACCCAATGCTTGAAATTCTACATCATATTCAAAACCAACAACATTGGGATTCCTCAACAAGCCTTGAAGTGAATTTACCGGTACTTCTACAGCTAAGACCTTCTCAAGTAAAGTATAACTATGCAAAACTCTTCCACTTGCTAGATGTACTGCACCAACATCTGGTTTTCCTTTGAACTCCAAAAAAACTCTTACTTTCTCTGGCTGATTTCCAGCAGCAGTTGCCAGCGCTGATAATACTAGCAAAGAAATAATTATCACTACGAATGTTTTTCTCATAAATATTGCCTCCATTTATTTAACGAAGCGATTTTATCTCTTATCCTTTAATAATTCTCCGGTTGTAGGTACGTAATATGTCAGCTTCTTTGAACCACTTGTAATTGCTGGAAAATGTTTAT
>CAYRMP010000066.1:0-6912 GCA_964425545.1 uncultured Methanosarcinales archaeon
CGGAAATATAAACAGCGCGGTGAAGAAAACGGATTTTTCAATCGCTTTAACCAATGCAGGAACACATCCTCGATCGGTAACTCCAGAGATGTTGTCTACTTCATCTATGAGAATTATTTTAGGTGTGAAGAAAAGTGACTGCTGTCCTAGCGCAGAATTAAGAAATTGAGTAATATTTTCAGCATTCCGCAAGTCTGAAGAGTTTAGTTCTACTACGTCATAGTTTAATTCTTTTGCCAGCGCATATACTGAAGAAGTTTTTCCGCAGCCGATAGGTCCAAGCAAAAGCGCTGCTTTGTGCTGCTGCTGTTTATATTGAAGTATAAAAGTACATAATTGAGATACTGCTAATTGCTGTCCGAACACTTGGCTAGTGTTCTTTGGTGCATATTTGGTAGTGAAGAGAGGCATGGTTTGATATGAGAAGCATTACATTTTAAGATTTATGGTAAATAACTCATTTTCCGGCAGAAAAAACTTTTGGCTGAAAAACAGCCGAATTATCAGGTACTTTATTCGGTACAATATACGGATTTGGTTCTATCAAAGAACGCGCATAATTAGCCTTAAGAAATGGTTCATATTCAGAAAAAATTTCCATACAGATATCTGTTTTTTTATTCTCAGTTATTCTCTCAGTTAAACTATAGCGTAAGGAAGGATCAACGATCATGATATGGTGGTCTGTTAAGTGCCAGTAACAAGCACAGAGAAAAGCCCAAGACATTTTAGGAGAGTATTTTTGTTGTTGTAACTGCTCTAATATTCCTTTGTCAGGAAAGGAAGGTTTTCCTGGATTATCGACTGGTACGCGTAGTGCAATAGTATCAATTACTTTTTCTAATGTCAGATAAATTTCTTCATCGGAAAGAGCAAGTTTTGACATTAGAAAGTATTAAGCGGCTGTTATTTTAAATATTTGCGTTGGACAGGAAATAGTTGCAAGACCTATCTCTTTCATCTCCATAATCTATTTAAACTGCAACTCTCTCCAAAAAAAATGGTTTATCATGAAGTTGGGGCTTACATTTACTGATGTTCTTCTCGTTCCTAAAAAGAGCCCTCTTCGTTCACGCACGGAAGCAGATACGCGCACTAGATTCACCCGGAACGTTTTTTTAAATATTCCTTTAATCAGTTCTAACATGGCTACGGTAACCGAACATAAAATGGCCATAGCCATGGCTCGGGAAGGCGGCTTAGGCGTCATTCATCAATTCAATACCATTGAAGAGCAGGTTGAAGAAATAAAAAAAGTCAAGAGAAGCACCAGCCATATCATTGAAAATCCTCTTTCTGTCCCCCCTACAATTACTGTAGGAGAAGCAGTTAAGATCATGATCACGGAAGGAGTAACCAGCCTTTTGGTAATTGATGGAGAAGAGCTGGTTGGAATTTTCACTTCACGCGATTATCTGTTTGAAGAAAATCTAGATAAGAACATTACTGAAGTTATGACTGGAAAAGATAGATTGATTTGCGCACCGTACGGAATAGGATTACAGCAAGCTAAGGAAATTCTCCACAAATACCGCATCGAGAAACTCCCGTTATTGGAAAATAGAAAAGTACGAGGATTAATTACAACCAAAGATTTACGCAAACTTGAACAATGGCCTAATGCATCGAGAGATGGAAAGGGTCGGCTGCGTGTAGGTGCGGCAGTTGGAGTGAAAGATACCTTCGAGAGATCTAAAGCGCTCATTGAAGCTGGAGCAGATGTGATTATTTTAGATATAGCGCATTGCCACTCGGAATTAGCTATCCAGCAGATAAAAGAATTCAAATATAATTTTCCGCAAGTAGATTTAATGGCGGGCAATATCGCCACCGCAGAAGCGGCGCGAGATTTAATTTTAGCCGGAGCGGATGGTTTGAAAGTAGGTATAGGGCCTTCCGCAGTATGCACCACCAGGATAATGTCCGGTTCAGGAGTTCCGCAGTTGACCGCCATCATGGATGTGGTTAAAGTTGCTCGCGAGTATAATATTCCAGTAAGCGCAGACGGAGGCATGCAGTATCCTGGCGACGTGGCAAAAGCCATTGCAGCTGGAGCTTCAACAATTTATTCTGGAAGTTTCTTTGCCGGAACCGATGAAGCGCCGGGCTATATTATTACCAAAGACGGAAAACGCTATAAGAGATATATGGGCAGCGCTTCCTATGACAGCAATCACGAACGGAAAGAAAACGCAGAAGGAAAGAAAGTGAAAGACAAGTTAGATGTATATGTAGAAGGAGTAGCTATTTTAGTTGATTACAAAGGCTCTGTTCGTGAAGTGATTAAAGGATTAGTTAAAGGATTACAAAGCGGCATTAGTTATTGCGGTGCCTTTGACATTAAAGGGATGCAAGAAAATGCCGAATTTATGCAGATTACCACTAATGGCTGGGAAGAGAGTAAAAGCAGAGGAACTAAGCTTAGCGAATGATTAAGAGTAGACCAAATGAACTTTTACAATTACTTTTTTAAAGGAGAACAAAATTAAGCTAGCAATGGAACTTCCTCAACGTTATGATCCAAAAGAAGCTGAACCGCGCTGGCAGAAGTACTGGGAAGAAAAAGAAATTTTTGTCTATCATCCTGATCAAAAGAAAGAAACTTATTCAGTAGATACACCCCCCCCAACTGTTTCTGGTAAGATGCACATAGGGCATGCTTTCAGTTATACCCAACAAGATATAGTAGCCAGATATCAGCGCATGAAAGGCAAACAAGTTTTTTTCCCCTTCGGAACAGATGATAATGGTCTGCCTACCGAAAAGCTGGTAGAGAAAAAGAAGAATATTCTTTCTGCTAAAATGAATCGGGAAGAATTTGTCAAAATTTGTAACCAAGTCATTGAAGAAGAAAAACCAAAATTTATTCAAAGCTGGAAAGAGATGGGCATATCTGCTGATTTCAAACGTTCTTACTCGACCATCAATCGCCATTGCCAGATAACTTCTCAGGCTTCATTCATTGATTTATTCAAAAAAGGAAGAGTCTACCAACAGGAATCTCCGGGAACATATTGTGTGCTGTGCCAAACGGCTATTGCGCAAGCAGAATTTGAATCGGTAGAGATGAAATCTCATTTTAATGATATAGCTTTTACAGCAGCTGGAAAAAAAATAGTCATCTCTACTACAAGACCAGAATTAATTCCGGCATGTGTAGCCTTGTTTTATAATCCTACTGATGAACGTTATCAGCATTTGAAAGGAAAAACTGCAAAAGTTCCGCTCTTTAATTATGAAGTGCCGATCTTATCTGATGAAGCGGTGCAAAAGGATAAGGGAACTGGTTTAATGATGATCTGCACCTTTGGAGACAAAGAAGACGTCGATAAGTGGTTTAGATTTAAGTTGCCTTTGCGTGCGGTATTTGAAAAAAATGGAAGGATGAATGAATTAGCAGGGGAGTTTAAGGGATTAAAGATTAAAGAAGCCCGGCAGGCAGTCCTAGATCAATTGAAAGAAAAAGGACTTTTACTTCAACAAAAAGAGATTGTTCATGATGTGAATGTGCATGAACGTTGCAAGACGGAAATTGAATTTCTTAAGACGACGCAGTGGTATATCAAGATTCTCGATAAAAAAGAAGAATTATTAGAATTAGCTAATCAAATGGTCTGGTATCCGCAACATATGAAAGTTCGTTATGATCATTGGGTGCAAAATCTTAATTGGGATTGGTGCATTTCCAGACAACGACATTTTGGAATCCCTATCCCTATCTGGACTTGCAGCAAATGTAAGAGTTATATCTTACCAGAGCTGAAAGATTTGCCGGTAGATCCTACTACCCAAAAACCAACAAAAGCTTGCTCTTGCGGTTCTACTCAATTTAAAGGAGAAACTGACGTTCTAGACACTTGGGCCACTTCTTCCGTAACTCCGGAAATTACTAAAAACTGGGTAAGTAAAGGGGAATACGATTATAGATATGACCACAAAGCATTTGATCTTCGTCCGCAGGCTCATGACATCATCCGAACGTGGTTATTTTACACTATCGTTAAAAGTTATTACCATCACCAGCGCACTCCTTGGAAAAATGTGATGATCTCTGGCCATGCTCAAGATGCGCATGGGAGAAAGATGTCTAAATCGCTGGGAAATATTATTGAACCGCAGGAAATGATTCAGAAGTATTCTGCGGATGCTTTGCGTTTCTGGGCGGCAGGATCAAAATTAGGAGATGACCTGCCTTTCCAAGATAAGGACTTGCTTACCGGACAAAAATTAGTAACTAAATTATGGAACGCTTCTAAATTTGCCTTGATGCATTTGGATGATTACGACCCCGCCGCAAAAACTGCTCCTTCACAGGTTTTTGACAAATGGCTGTTAAGCAAATTGCATAAAGTCATTAAGGAGAGTACTGATTCATTTGAAAATTATGAATATGCTAAAACAAAATCGGAAGTAGAACAGTTTTTCTGGCATACTTTTTGCAACAATTATCTGGAAATTGTCAAAGACAGATTATACAACCCACAGATCCGCGGAGAAGCTGAAAGAAAAAGTTCCCAATATGCTTTATACCAAAGCCTGTTAGCAATTTTAAAGATGATGGGCCCTATCATGCCGCATATTACAGAAGAAATTTATCAATTGTATTTTGCTGAAAAGGAAGGAAAGAAAAGCGTGCACATTTCCGTATGGCCGGAGTTTAACCAAAATATGGTTGACGAAAAAGCAGAATTAGCTGGAGATTTAGGAGTGGATATTATTAACACCGTAAGAAAATACAAATCTGAGCAGCAGCTGTCTATGAAAGAAGACTTTACACGATTGATTGTAGGAAATGACGATTTGGAATTCCACGCTATGATTAAGAGTATCGAAGCTGATTTAAAGGCGGTTCTTAATGTAAAAGAAGTGGTTTTTGTAGGACAGACCTCATTAGAGAGTGATAAATTTAATATTAAAATAGGGTTAGTAAAGTAAGTATTTTATTCTTAAATCTCTTTTTTTTCCGAAATGTTTATAAGACAAATAAGCTCAATAAGCTTAAAGGGCGTGAGTAGTAACGTTCTAACAAAATACTGAGGTGTTTATTATGGCAGCAGCAAGCGTAGAAGGATATTGTGTAAAGTGTAAGTCAAAAAGAATGATGGCTGACGCTAAAGAAGTCTCCATGAAAGGAAAAGGCGACGTAGTTAGAAGAGCAATGAAAGGAAAATGCTCTAAATGCAGTACTACCATGTTTAGAATTATGGGCGCAAAGAAGTAATTTATTTTTTTATCTTTTATTTTATATTCTATCGCTTGTTTTTACGGTTTTTATGATTATAGACTTCCGGATTTACAATAAATTTAGCTTTTCTTCCTTGAAGCGCATCAATTATATTCTGCGCTGCTAGTTCAGACATCGCAGTTCTGGCTTCAATGGTCGCTGAAGCAGTATGGGGAGTTAATACTACGTTTTTTAATTTTGTTAGACCTTTAGTTAAATGAGGTTCAAATTCATACACATCCAATCCGGCGCCGGCAATCTGTTTTTTTTGTAATGCCTCAACTAATGCTCTCTCGTCAACTACTGGCCCGCGGGAAGTGTTGACAAGATAAGCAGTTTTTTTCATCAGAGCTAATTCTTTACTGCTTATTAAATGATGAGTTGAAGAAAGTAAAGGAACATGAATAGAAACAAAATCAGATTTTTTTAATAATTTTGATAGAGATAAAAACTTAGCATTAAATTCCTGTTCAAAATCTTTGTTTCTTCGGATATCATAATATAAAACTTTAGTACCCATACCTTTCCCTGCCCGTTCTGCTACTCCTGCGCCAATTCTTCCTAAACCCACTATGCCGAGAGTTTTTCCTTTCAGTTCAGAACCTAGAAGCTGCATCGGTTTCCAGCCTTTGTATTTTCCGGCCTTGGTGAATGAATCTGCTTCTACTAAACGTTTTGTTAAAGCTAATATCAATGCGAAAGTATGTTCTGCGACTGCATCAGTAGATACACCCGGGGTGTTAGTTACGAGGATGCCTTTTTTAGTTGCTGCATTTATGTCAATGTTATCAAAGCCCACTGCATAATTGGAAATGATTTTCAGTTTATGGTTAGCATTGATGATATCAGCATCAATCTTATCAGTTAATAAACAAAGAAGCGCATTACAATTTTTTACTTCCTTGATTAGCTCTTTTTTAGGCATGACCTGATCTTTAGGATATACTTTAACTAAGAAATGTTTACGAAGCAATTGTATTCCTTTTTGAGGAATTTTCTGGGTAACAAACACTTTCTTTTTTTGCATGATTTAAAGAAGATAGTTTGATATTTAAATGTTCTTTTTGACTAAACAAGAACAACATTTAAATAGATTGTAAGATTAAATATATTTAACTCTTACTTTAATGAAACGGGTGAAGAAAAATGTCTAAGATTGATTGGAAATATTATCAAAAGTTAAATAAAGAATTCATGGACAAAAAAGGACCAGAAGTTGAAGCTGTCGGCTATCGTGTGGCCTGTGGAATCGGTTTAGCTGAGGGGTTAGAACATAAAGTCTGTTTAGCAGTAAGATTGCAACCGCTTCTAGGAAGCCCGGATCCAATTGAAGATGATTTGTTAGCAAAAATAAAAACAGAAATTCTCACAGATAATTATAGAGGGGTGCCCTTAGATATACAATACTTAGGAATGATTCGTACACGAAAAAAATGAAAAAAATAATTTAAAAACTTACCATTTACCCTAAAAACATTCACAACAACTTATGCATTTCTTGCAGTCAGGACACATATCGTCCTTGTCAACTTCCTCTCCGCAAGCCGGACATTCTTTCATGACCATGTGTGTTTCACCCCTACGGTTTATTAGCGCAAAAATGAGGAAATAAGTATATAAATTTATCTTGTTTATAGTTAACGACATAAATAATGCATAAATTTCTGCGTAAAAATATGTTCGTTCCA